>JAUICT010000153.1 GCA_030429325.1 Bacteroidia bacterium | reverse complement strand
CATGTCCTCCAATTCTTTTTGTAACTCCAAAGCTGGAGCCTCACTGGAACTATAGGTGAATGCCACATTGGCGCCGTGTTGTCCAAATATTTGGGCTATCCCTTTTCCAATTCCTCTGCTTGCCCCAGTGATAATTACATTTTTGCCTTCCAAAAGTTTCATAAGATGATCGTGTTTGAATGGTTATCTACCAAATATAGTTGTTGTTTTATGTTTTGCCGAAAAAAAATCCCGCTTTGCACGGGATTTAGAATAGTTTTAACGGTTGGTCTAGCCAACCACTTCTTTAACTTTAATACCGATTTCTGCGGGGGAATCCACTACATGGATACCGCATTCCCTCATGATTCGCTTCTTGGCCTGTGCAGTATCGTCACTACCTCCTACAATGGCTCCAGCATGTCCCATGGTACGTCCGGCTGGTGCAGTTTCCCCGGCAATAAATCCTACTACGGGTTTTTTACTACCACTTTGTTTGTACCATTTGGCGGCATCGCCTTCCAATTGACCACCAATCTCTCCAATCATGACCACACATTCTGTTTCGGGGTCGTTGATTAAAAGCTCTAGGGCTTGTTTGGTGGTGGTTCCAATTATAGGGTCCCCGCCTATTCCAATGGCGGTAGTAATGCCCAATCCTTGACGTACCACTTGGTCGGCAGCCTCATAGGTCAATGTTCCTGATTTGGAAACAATGCCCACATGCCCTTTTTTAAAGACAAATCCTGGCATGATGCCCACTTTGGCTTCACCGGGAGTAATTACCCCAGGGCAGTTTGGCCCTACCAATGTACAGTCCTTATCTTTTATATAATCGTTGGCCTTCACCATATCAGCAACGGGAATCCCTTCCGTAATGGTAATGATGACCTTGATGCCTGCATCGGCAGCTTCCATAATGGCATCCGCAGCAAAGGCTGGCGGAACAAAAATAATCGTAGTGTCCGCACCTGCTTTTTCAACGGCTTCTTGAACCGTATTGAAAACAGGTTTCCCCAAATGTTCTTGTCCCCCTTTTCCAGGAGTGACACCACCCACTACATTGGTTCCGTATTCTATCATTTGTCCGGCATGGAATGTTCCTTCGCTACCGGTAAAACCTTGTACAATTATTTTTGAATCTTTGTTTACTAAGACGCTCATATGTTAAACTTAATTAGGTGTAAAAATAGGCTTTGCAATGCGTTTTGTCTATTGTTTTTTTAATTCTTTTTCAATTTTTCAAGGATTTCGGGGATTTTCTTAACCAAGGCCATTTGTTTTAGTTTATCACGGGCTTCTTCAGCCGGACTGCCAAAATAGGTCTTGCCGCCTTCCAAGGATTTGGCCACACCGGTCTGGGCCAGAATCACGGCTTTTTTTCCAATAGTGATTGCGCTTGTAACCCCTACTTGCCCCCACATGGTAACTTCATCTTCAACAACAACGCATCCAGCAATCCCAACATGAGATGCGATTAGACATTTCTTGCCAATAACGGTATCATGCCCTATTTGGATTTGGTTGTCTAGCTTCGAGTGGGTTTTAATTATTGTGTCGCCAGTAACCCCACGATCAATGGTGCAAGATGCCCCTATATCCACATAATCCTCAATGACCACTCTACCACCAGACAGTAATTTATCAAAACCTTCTGGGCGGTTTTTGTAGTAAAATGCATCTGAACCCAATACTGTTCCTGCGTGGATGGTCACATTGTTGCCAATGATGCAATGGTCATATATGGTGACATTGGGATGAATCATGCAATTTTCACCAATCTTAACATGATTTCCAATAAAAACGTTGGGTTGAATAATGGTTCCTTTACCAATTTCAGCAGTCTCGGAAATGGCTAAACTTGAACTCTGAAAAGGCCTAAAATGACGGGTCAGTTTGTTGAAATCCCGATATGGGTCATCTGAAACCAAAAGAGCCTTTCCTTCAGGGCACTCCACCGTTTTGTTGATGAGCACCACTGATGCTTTTGATTCAAGTGCCTTATCATAATATTTGGGGTGATCCACAAATACAATGTCTCCTTCTTCCACCACATGGATTTCATTCATTCCCAAAATGGGAAATGATTCTTCCCCAACAAAATCAGAGGCTATGATTTCGGAAATCTCTTTTAAGGTATGAACCCTTGGAAATTTCATGTTCCGCTACTCTTTAGCACGTTCCAAATAGGCGCTTTTTTCCGTATCCACCTTTATTTTGTCTCCTTCATTGATAAAAAGAGGCACATTAATACGGGCACCCGTTTCAACAGTGGCAGGTTTAGTGGCATTGGTTGCGGTGTTTCCCTTTACTCCCGGTTCGGTATGGGTCACCTCCAATATTACACTTGCAGGCATTTCCACGGAGAGCGGCATATTGTCTTCGGCATTGAAAATGATGGTAACCACTTCGCCTTCCTTCAATAGGTCTGGAGCATCCAGAGCATCTTTTTGTAGGGCAATCTGGTTGTAATCGTCCGTATTCATGAAGTGAAAAGTCTCTCCTTCAGGATACAGATATTGATAAGAACGGGTCTCTACCCGAACATCCTCAATTTTATGCCCAGCAGAGAATGTGTTGTCTATGACCTTTCCTGTAGTGACACTCTTTAGTTTGGTACGGACAAAGGCAGGTCCTTTTCCAGGTTTTACGTGAAGAAACTCCACAATTTTATAAATATCGTTGTTGTATCTAATACACAACCCTTTGCGTATATCTGAAGTACTTGCCATATAATTAATTTGAACTAAAATAACCTTTCATGATTCCTCTTTGCGAATCCCTGATAAACTGCAATATCTCATCACGTTCCGGGGTAGCTTCCATTTCTGCTTCTATAATGGATGCCGCTTGGGAATTGTTGTAGTTTTTTTGATATAAAATACGGTAGATGTTTTGTATCTCCCTTATTTTTTCTGCTTCAAAACCTCTTCTTCTAAGCCCGATGGAGTTGATGCCCACATAGGAAAGTGGTTCCCGAGCCGCCTTAACAAAAGGAGGGACATCTTTACGTACCAAGGAACCTCCTGTTACGAAGGCGTGGTTGCCAATGGATACAAATTGATGTACGGCCACCATTCCAGCTAAAACCACATTCTGGCCAATAGTCACATGGCCTGCCAAAGTGGAATTGTTGCTAAAAATACAACCATCTCCCACAATACAGTCGTGGGCAACGTGACAATACGCCATGATCAGGCAGTTGTTTCCAATGACCGTTTTCATACGATCCGATGTACCTTTATTTATCGTGGCACATTCCCTAATGGTTGTATTGTCCCCAATATGAACTGTAGTGTCCTCACCTTGATATTTTAAATCTTGGGGCATGGCGGATATAATGGCACCTGGAAAAATATTACAGTTTTTACCAATTCTAGCACCTTCCATGATCGTAACATTGGAACCAATCCAAGTTCCTTCACCAATGGTCACATTGTTGTGAATGGTGGTAAAGGGTTCAATCACCACGTTCTTGGCAATTTTGGCCCCTGGGTGTACGTATGCGAGAGGTTGGTTCATTTATGAGTCTGTGTTTTTGGTTTTAACGATCTGCGCCATCAGTTCCGCTTCGGACACCAATTTTCCATTGGCATAGGCATAGGCTTGCATGTGGCAAATACCGCGGCGAATGGGGGAAATCAAATCGCATTTAAATATTAATGTGTCTCCGGGTACTACTTGTTGTTTAAACTTTACATTGTCTATCTTCATGAAGAAGGTCAAGTAGTTTTCTGGGTCAGGAACGGTGCTCAGCACCAATATGCCTCCTGTTTGCGCCATGGCCTCAACTTGAAGCACCCCAGGCATTACCGGAGCACCCGGAAAATGTCCCACAAAGAAGGGCTCATTCATGGTCACATTCTTTACTCCCACTACATGGGTGTCTGAAAGCTCCAAAATCTTATCCACCAATAAAAATGGCGGCCTATGCGGCAACATCCCCATAATTTTGGTCACATCCATTAGGGGTGTTTGGTTCAAATCATAGGTGGGAACTTTGTTCCTTTTTTCAATTTTGATGATTTTGGACAGTTTTTTGGCAAATTGGGTATTTACAAAGTGTCCTGGTTTATTGGCAATGACCTTACCACGAATACGGGTTCCGGCCAAGGCCAAATCCCCAACTACATCCAATAACTTGTGCCTTGCGGCTTCATTGGGATAGTGTAAGGTTAGATTGTCCAGAATACCATTGGGCTTTACGGACAACTTTTTCTTGTTGAAGGCTTTTTCGAGTTTTTTCATAGTAGACTCGGAAATCTCCTTGTCTACATACACTATGGCATTGTTCAAATCACCACCTTTTATAAGGCCATGCTCCAAAAGCATTTCAAGTTCATGAAGAAAACTAAAGGTGCGTGCGTTTGCAATTTGGTCCTTAAAATCAGAAATGTGCTCCAAGGTAGCGTTTTGGGTTCCCAATACCTTTGTGCCAAAATCCACCATGGTAGTGACTTGGTAATGATCGGATGGGATCACGGTAATTTCGCTTCCAGTGGTTTCATCTTTATAGGAGATGACGTCCTTAACTATATATTCTTCACGTTCCTGATCCTGTTCCACAATGCCTGCTTCTTCCAGTGCTTTTACAAAAAACTTGGAAGACCCATCCATGATAGGAGGTTCCGGAGCATCCAACTCAATCATGACATTATCTATGTCCAACCCTACCAAGGCGGCAAGCACATGTTCTGAAGTTTGGATTTTTACTCCATTCTTTTCCAAGTTGGTGCCCCGTTGTGTATTTACCACATAATTGGCATCGGCCTCGATAATGGGTTCGCCCTCAAGGTCTACCCGTTTAAAGGCAAAGCCATGGTTTTCCTTTGCAGGTAGAAAGCTCATGGTTACATTTTCCCCTGTGTGCAACCCTACACCTTGCAGGGTTACTTTCTTTTCAATGGTACGTTGCTTATTGCTTGTTTTGCTCACCTTCAACCTTTTTTTCTATGTTGGAGATTTGATTTACCAGCTTTGGTAAATTCTTGAAGTGTACGTATGATTTATTGAAGTCGCCGTAGTTTAATGCAGGGGATCCCTGAAGCACTTCGTCGTCTTTCACATTCCGTCCTATTCCTGATTGTGCCTGAATCTTGACCCTGTCCCCTATGGTTATATGGCCCACGATCCCTACTTGTCCGCCAATGAGGCAGTTTTTTCCAATTTTGGTGGACCCTGCAATACCGGTTTGTGCTGCAATGGCGGTATGCTCACCAATTTCAACATTGTGTGCAATCTGTATTTGATTGTCCAGCTTTACGCCTTTCCGTAAAATCGTGGAACCCAATGTAGCCCTGTCAATGGTAGTGCCTGCCCCTACATCTACGTTGTCTTCCAAGATAACATTACCGGTTTGGGGCACCTTGGTATACTCACCATTGGCATTGGGGGTAAACCCAAAGCCATCTGCACCTATAATTACACCACTGTGGATTACACAATGGTTTCCGATAATGGATTCTGAGTAGATTTTGGCTCCTGCAAATACCGTGACATGGTTTCCAATGGTAACATTATCGCCAATATATACATTGGGGTAAATTTTTACATTATCACCAATTTTTACATTTTCCCCCAAATAGGAGAAAGCGCCAAAGTAAAAACCTTCACCATAAACGGCATTGCCAGATATAAAAGAAGGGCTTTCCACGCCCACTTTGTTGTTCTTTACTTGATTGTAGTACTCCAATAACTTGGAAAAAGATTTATAGGCATCCTCTACTTTTATCAAAGTTGTGGACAGGGACTGCTCTGGAATAAAATCCTTGTTCACAATCGTTATGGATGCCTTTGTGGAGTAGATGTAAGAGGTATACTTTGGATTGGCCAAAAAAGTCAAGGAGCCTTTTTCGCCCTCTTCAATTTTGGATAATTTATGTACAGCGATTTGAGGATTTCCCTCAACTTCCCCCTCTAAGATTCCGGCAA
>JAUICT010000152.1 GCA_030429325.1 Bacteroidia bacterium | reverse complement strand
GAATGGATCCCTGCCCGCAACTGGAAGACCATGGAGGTATCTGGAAATTTGATGCCAATAAATTGGGGCAAACCCAAAAAGATGGGGTTAAATATGCTACAGGCATTAGAAGTGTGGTCGCCATGAGTTGGAATCCTGCTGATGACGAGCTTTATGTACTCATGCATGGTAGAGATGACCTTTTACGATTGTGGCCAGACAAATATTCCCCGTGGGAGAGTGCACTATTGCCCTCGGAAGAATTCTTGAAGGTTACGGAAGGCTCCCATTTTGGCTGGCCATACTGCTATTATGATCAAATAAAAGGGAAAAAAGTATTGGCCCCAGAATATGGTGGAGACGGCGAAATCATAGGTCGGTGTTCTGAATTTGAAGATCCCATTATTGGATTTCCGGGGCACTGGGCACCCAATGATCTTGTCTTTTATCAAGGAGGCCAATTTCCCAAAAGATATAAGAATGGAGCCTTTATAGCCTTCCACGGTTCCACCAACCGATCACCGTATCCCCAATCGGGATATTTTATTGGATTTGTTCCTTTCAAGGATGGCAAACCCAGTGGCGATGTGGAGGTTTTTGCCGATGGTTTTGCAGGTGTAGACCCTCTTGTGAGCGTTAGGGATGCCGTTTATCGCCCTATGGGAATCGCTTTTGGTCCCGATGGCGACATGTACATCTCTGATTCTGTTAAAGGGAAAATTTGGAAAGTCACTTTCAATGGTGACAGGAACAATTTTGGCCAAGAGCAATTATTGGCCATGGAAGACCGAAAGAAGTTGTCCCACATCAGAACCCCTGATGAAATCAAGGACAACCTAATCTCAGGAGGGCTTGTGGGAGGTCCAAAAGCCTACCAAACATACTGTAGTGCTTGTCACCAAAGAGATGGTAAGGGAGCACCTGGCAGGTTTCCCCCACTTACTGGTACGGATTGGGTTACAGGAGACAAAGAAAGACTCATCAATGTGGTGCTACGAGGTATGGAAGGCAGCATAAAAGTTGGCGATGAAGTCTACAACGGCATGATGCCCCAACATGGCTTTTTGAGTGATAAGGAAATTGCAGAGGTACTGACCTTCATCAGGTCAAATTTTGGCAACGAGGCCAGTGCCATTGATGAAAAAGAAGTTACCAAATCAAGGGAGAAACTCCAGCAAAGTGGAGAAACAGGCCCTATAAAAGTACAAACAGAATAATATAAATTTTTTATCATAAACCAAACCGTATGAAAACGAAAATTCTAAAAATGGGTAAGCTGTACACAACTTTCAGTTTCTTTTTGTTCACCATGTTTGCCATGGCACAGGATTATGACATCTTAATCAAAGATGGGCATGTAATCGATGCCAAAAACAACATCGACAAAGTCATGGATGTTGCCATAAAGGATGGCAAGATCGCTGAAGTATCCAACAACATATCCCAAAGTAAGGCCAAGACAGTAATCAACGCCAAAGGACTTTATGTTACTCCAGGACTTATAGATATTCACAGTCATAACTTTTATGGTACGGAACCCAACGCTTACCTGAGCAATGGTTATTATGCCGTTCCACCAGATGGCTTTACTTTTAGAAGCGGGGTTACAACCGTGGTTGATGCCGGAGGTGCCGGATGGAGAAACTTTAGGCAGTTCAAAGAACAGGTAATCGACAGGTCCAAAACCCGGGTATTGGCCTTCATGAACATTGTGGGGGCTGGAATGAAAGGAGGGCCCATAGAACAGAATATAGCAGATATGGACGCCAGAATGACAGCCTTGGTGGCCAAACAATTTTCAAATGATGTTGTTGGGGTAAAACTGGCACATTTCAGCGGATTTGATTGGACTCCGACTGAAAGAGCTGTTGAAGCCGGTAAACTTGCCGATATTCCTGTTATGATTGATTTTGGTGGAAGCAACCCCGAATTATCCATAGAAACATTGTTCATGGAAAAGCTTCGCCCAGGAGATATATTCACCCATGCCTATGCACATGTAAATGGTAGAATTCCTATTGTGGATGAAAACGGAAAAGTAAGGGACTATGTCTTTAAAGCACAAAAAAGAGGTATTATCTTTGATGTAGGCCATGGCGGCGGAAGCTTTGTGTTTGAACAAGCTATTCCGGCCATGGAACAAGGGCTTAAACCAGATGCGATCAGTACCGACCTTCATACCGGAAGCATGAACGGCGGAATGAAGGATATGGTCAATATCATGTCCAAGTTCATTAATTTGGGCATGCCCATGAACGAAATTATTTCCGTTTCCACTTGGAAACCTGCAAAAATTATTAAAAGAACAGATTTAGGGCATATTTCTGTAGGGGCTGTGGCCGATGTTACCGTATTAAACCTTAAGGAGGGCAAGTTTGGTTTTATAGATACCAAGAACATGCGGATGGATGGAAACCAACGTATTGAATGTGAAGTCACCATAAAGGACGGTAATGTGGTCTACGACCTCAACGGTATTTCCAAGCCAGCATATAAAAAATAATAAAAGGGCTAAACCAAAAAAACAATTAGTAGAACATTTTTAATATAAACAACCAAAGATTATGAGCAGAAGAAAAGTTTTAAAGACGCTTTCCGCACTACCTGTAGTGGGCGGATTAATGGGAACCGGACTGGTATCCGCAAGGACCTTGGAAAAGACCGTTGCCCAGCCTGTGGCCAGAGATTTCTTCAAGGAGTTGGGTGTACGCACATTCATTAATGCAGCAGGAACCTATACTTCCATGACTGGCTCCTTGATGAGCAAAGAAGTAACAGACGCTATTAAATATGCTACATCCGAGTATGTTAACCTGGATGATTTACAAGACCGCGTTGGAGAACGTATTGCTGAATTGTTGGAATGTGAGTATGCAACGGTATCCTCTGGGGCATTCGGTGCCATGACCATTGGCCTAGCTGGTGTTATCTGTGGCATGGACAATAAAAAAGTAAGTCAACTCCCAGACACCACGGGACTGAAAAATGAAGTCATTGTCCAAAAAGGACACGGTATCGGATATACACATGCTCTTTTAAATACTGGTGCCAAATTGGTTGAAGTGGATGGCACCAAAGAATTGGAAAAAGCCATCAACAAGAACACTGCAATGCTGTGGTTCCTTAACGCAAACACCGATAATGGTAAAATCAAACATGAAGAATTCGTTGCACTTTCCCAAAAACACAATATTCCATGCATGATTGATTGTGCCGCGGACGTGCCTCCTGTGGAAAACCTGTTCAAGTTTACCAAAATGGGCTTTGACCTTGTTTGTTTCTCCGGAGGAAAAGGTATCCGAGGACCGCAAAGTGCAGGACTTCTCTTGGGCAAGCGCAAGTACATTGAAGCAGCAAGATTGCACTGCCCGCCAAGAGGTACCACCATTGCTAGGGGTATGAAAGTAAACAAGGAAGAGATTTTAGGTATGTTGGTGGCCTTGGAGCTTTACTTGTCCAAAGACCATGAACAAGAATGGAAACTTTGGGAAAGTCAGATTAAACTGATCAGCGACAGTGCAAAATCCGTAAAAGGTGTTGAGACCGAAATTCATGTACCTCCTTATGCCAACCATGTACCAAGTCTAAGAATCAGATGGGATGAGAACGTGGTCAAAATCACAAAAGAAGAAGCACGTAAGCAACTTCGTGATGGCCATCCATCCATTCAAACTGTTGGAGGCAGGGAAGATATTGGCATCACCACATGGATGATGGAACCTGGGCAAGAGCGTATTGTTGCCGAAAGAGTTAAAGAAATTTTGGCCAACGCTTAAAACTTCGTAAACTATGAAACGTACTATTTTTTTTCTTAGTGCTGTTTTGATAGGCTTAGTTTCCTGTCAACCAAAACAAGAAAATCCGGCACAGACCGAAAGTGCCCCTGTGGAGAAGGAAGTCATTGACCCCAATTATAATCCTGAAGCCAAAATTCAGGAATTGGGCATTACTTTGAGTGAACCCTCACCCCCTGTGGCCAATTATGTAAATGCCGTTCGGGTTGGAAACCTGATTTTTATGGCAGGTAAAGGTCCCCTTAAAGCAGATGGTGAAAACATCACTGGCAAAGTGGGCGCAGACCTTTCCATTGAAGAAGGATATGAAGCAGCACGGATTACAGGTATAAATCAACTTTCTGTGCTAAAAGCAGAACTAGGCAATCTTAACAAGGTAAAGCGTATTGTAAAAGTAAAGGGAATGGTCAATGCCGCACCTGATTTTACAGACCACCCCAAGGTAATAAACGGTTATTCCGATTTAATGGTGGCCGTTTTTGGAGAACGTGGCAAGCATGCCCGCGCTGCTGTGGGAATGGGGTCTTTACCCAGCAATATTGCCGTGGAGATAGACATGGTGGTAGAAGTTCAGGAGTAAACCCGATTATCCATCATCTAAGAGCTAAGGCTGAATGGATCCATTCAGCCTTAGTTTTTCTTGAATATATTCCTTCGGTGATTTCCCTGTATATTTTCGAAATACTGTTGAAAAGTATTGGGACGAGTTAAACCCCAGGTCATAAGCCACTTTGGTCACAGAAATTTCCCTTTGCAACCTTTTTTTGGCTAAATCAATACGCTTTCGATTTATATACTCCTTTGGGGTATTACCCATATTGATTTTAAACCATGCCTTAAAATAACCGGTTGACACTTGGGTCAAATCGGCCAATTCATCCACATAAATATTCCTGTGGAGGTTTTTTTCGATGAAAATATCTATAGCCCTAATACGCTCTGACACTTCCTTTTCCTGCCTACGTTGTGAAAGTTCCAAAGTATCCAACAACAAGCGTAGTAACACCACTTCCTTTCGTATACTGTCCAATTCCCGTACATCTTGTTGTGCCAAGGTAAAAAGTTCCATCAACAGTTCCTTTAGTTGAAGTCCTCCAAAAAAAGGTGCGTCGGAAGCATTTTGTAGATGCTTCAACAATAAATTAGACTTCTCTTGGGGCAAATGGCATAGTTTTCCGTGCTGGCCGCCAAGCTGCAATTGAATCCAGAACAACTCTCCTTTTTCTTCAGGCATACCTCCCGTGCTATGGGTTTGGTTCGCTGGAATTATCAAAATATCCCCTCCCCTTAAATAATGTATCTGGCTTCCCACATTATATTGCTGCACGCCATCAATACAATAGCAAATCTCAATACTATCTTGATGGAAATGATTCTCCAATCCCGGTTTTGCAGCGGAATAACGATAATGGCCCATTTGCTGTACCCTGGAAATCTTATGTTGATGGGGCAAAAGCACGGTCCTTGAAGAAATTGGCCTCATAAACGTTCAAAAAAGTAAGGTTGTATAAAAATAGTAGCTATTTTGATATAGAGTTGTCATTTTTGAAAAAACTTAAACCCATGGACACGATCAAGGACACTTTTCTTTCGGAAGGCTATGTAGCCATCCCAGAATTATTGACAATAGATGAAGTAAAAGAACTTCAAGCCATATACAACCAACTTTTATCTGAAAAGGAAAAAACCAAAGGTTTGCGGAGCGACCTTGCGGGAAATACAGTGGTCGAAAATGAAAAAATGGAACGCATCACCCAAATTATGCGACCCAGCTTGGTTGAAGAAAAACTACAAAACCACCATGCATACCAAAAGGCTTTGCAGTGGGCCAAACAACTTTTAGGGGATGATATGGAATTGGATTTTGATATGTTGATCAATAAAGCGCCCCACACCAATACAGAAACCCCGTGGCACCAAGATGCAGCCTATTGGATTGATTTACCCGACAAGCGTGCTGCCAGTTGCTGGATTGCCTTGGACAATGTTCATGAAGAAAACGGATGTATGTGGTTTCTACCCGTAAAAGAACAAGAGGTACTGCCGCACCAAAGTTTGCCTGGTGGAGGTGCACTGCATTGCAATGCAGATACTGCTGGTGCCCAAGCAATTCCCCTGCCTGCCGGTGGGTGCACTTTCCATGATGGGTTTACCCTCCACTACAGTAAGGGCAACACCACCAACGGCCCACG
>JAUICT010000151.1 GCA_030429325.1 Bacteroidia bacterium | reverse complement strand
CGGAAATGGAAAACCCGTTAAACCCTATACAGGAACCCAAGTGGGCTTTAGTACTTTTGATGCCCGAAAGGACACCGTATATAGCTTTTTGGATGATGTGATCGGTGAGATTGTTGAACTGACCCCTGGCCCATATTTTCACATGGGAGGCGATGAAAGTCACGTGACCAAGAAAAACGATTACATCCATTTTGTGGAAAAGGTGGAGAAAATCATCCAAAAACATGGCAAACAAATGATTGGATGGAACGAGGTTGCCCAAGCTGATATTAGCTCATCCAGTGTACTGCAATTGTGGAACGAGGCAAAATATGCCACCAAGGCCGCACAAGATGGTTCCAAAATCATTCTGTCCCCAGCCGAAAAAGCCTATTTGGATATGCAGTATGATTCACTTTCCAAATTTGGGTTGCACTGGGCCGCTTACATCCCTGTTGATGAAGCTTATAAATGGGACCCGGAAACCTACATAGAAGGTTTGCCCAAGGAAAGTATTTTGGGTATTGAAGCTCCACTTTGGTCAGAAACCATAAGCAATAGTGAGGAATTGGAGTATTTAGCCTTTCCACGAGCCATTGGCTATGCGGAATTGGGCTGGTCCCCCGCGGAACACTGCAATTGGGAGGACTACAGACAACGCTTGGCACAACAGGTAGCGTACCTCAACAAGAAACAAGTAGCATATTATCCCACCAAATTGGTGGATTGGAAAGAGGAATAATTATTCTTCTTCACTGGAGGCGACGGCGGATTCTTCCCCTTCGCCTTCAGTTTTTTCTTCCACGAAGTCCGTGATATTGTTATCGGTAAGAAGATTGTACCACTGGATAATTTTCTTGATGTCACTGGCATACACCCTATCTTCATCATAGTTGGGTAGTACACTGAAGAAATATTCTTCTAAATCTATTTTGTCCGCCTTATGGCTTATGGATGTTTTGTTCCCTCCTTCTTTTTCCTTGATTTTTTGGAAGACTTCCTTCAAAGGCACCTCTTCCTCCAAAGTGTAGATGGCAATTTCGGACAGTACGCTCACGTTGCTTCGCATACCAACGGTGATGCGTTTGCCGTCCAAAAGGGATTCACCCACAAAACCGCTTCTGGTCTGTGTCAGTAATTTGTAAAGTCCAGGTTTACCACCTATAGATAAAATCTTGTCCAATGCCATTCAAAATAAATTTATGCGCGCAAAAATATGTTTTTATCGCAAATGCTGATTTTTTTAACGTCCTTTTTTGATATTGGGAAATCGCATCTTGTAGTCCACGTTGATCTTTCCCTTGGAAATTTTGTCCAAGCGGTTTTTTAACAGACGCTTTTTTAGGGATGATAGCTTATCCGTGAACAAAACCCCTTCTATGTGGTCATATTCATGCTGGATTACCCTTGCCAATAGTCCATCATAGGTTTCGGTATGGGGCTCAAAGTTCTCATCAAGATAACTAATGGTAATCTCAGGTTTGCGTTTTACATCTTCCCGTATATCCGGAATGCTCAGACAACCTTCATTAAAATCCCATTCGATTCCGGTTTCATCCTCAATCTTAGCATTGATAAATACTTTTTTGAAACCTTTCAGCTGTCCCTGTTCTTCCTCACTAAGGTCTTCATCATCTGAAAAGGGGGTTGTATCCACCAAAAACAAACGAATGGGCAACCCTATCTGTGGTGCGGCCAATCCAACGCCATGGGCATTGTACATGGTCTCCCACATATTGGGAATCAACTCATCCAGTTTGGGATACTCTGCTGTAATGTCAGTTGCAACCTTTCTTAAAACGGGGTCTCCGTAGGCAACAATAGGTAAAATCATAAAACTAAATTCTATTAAGGTATGCCTGCAATATCAATGTGGCACTAATTTCATCGACCAGACCCTTGTCCTGTCGCTTCTTCTTTTTTATTCCACTGTCCAGCATGGATTGAAATGCCATTTTGGATGTGAACCGTTCATCTTGACGTTCCACGGGTATAGCAGGAAACTTGTTCGAAAGCTTTTTCAAAAAAGGCTGAATCAAGTCTTCCGATTCAGATAGAGTATTGTCCATTTGTTTGGGCAACCCTACCACAAACCGTTCCACAGGCTCATTATTAACGTAATCAGCAAGAAAAGGAATCAAGTCCTTGGTTTCAACCGTGGTAAGTCCTGAAGCTATTAATTGCAGTTCATCTGTTACCGCAATTCCAGTTCTCACTTTTCCGTAATCCAAAGCTAAAATCCTTGCCAAATCAATTTTTTGGCAAAAATAACCTTAAAAATGTTATGCCCTTAAAATACACCGCAATATTCTCACAAGGGGATTATCTTTGTCAAAATTTTAAGAAAAATGACAGAGTTAAGGGCACTTATTGAAGAAGCATGGGACAATAGGAAATTGTTGTCTGAGGAAAAAACCCAGAATGCCATCCGTGAAGTAATCAATTTGATTGATTTGGGAGAACTGCGATGCGCAGAACCTACAGAAGATGGTTGGCAAATCAATGAATGGGTCAAAAAGGCGGTGGTCCTATATTTCCCTATCCAGAAAATGGAAGTGCTCGAAGCTGGCATTTTTGAATACCATGACAAAATTCCGTTGAAAAAAGGGTATCAAGAAAAAGGAGTGCGTGTAGTGCCTCATGCAGTGGCCAGACACGGCGCCTATATTTCCAAAGGAACCATTCTTATGCCCAGCTATGTGAATATTGGTGCTTATGTGGATGAAGGCACCATGGTGGATACTTGGGCCACGGTGGGCAGTTGCGCCCAGATTGGAAAAAATGTCCACTTAAGTGGTGGTGTAGGTATTGGTGGTGTCTTGGAACCCCTCCAAGCTGCGCCCGTAATTATTGAGGACAATGCCTTTATTGGTTCGCGCTGTATTGTTGTGGAGGGAGTCCGCGTGGAAAAAGAAGCTGTGTTAGGGGCCAATGTGGTATTGACCGCCTCCACCAAGATCATTGATGTTACCGGAGACGAACCTATAGAATTAAAGGGAAGGGTACCCGCAAGATCTGTGGTCATTCCTGGAAGCTATACCAAAAAATTTCCCGCAGGAGAGTATCAAGTGCCCTGTGCCCTTATTATTGGAAAACGAAAAGAGAGCACGGACAAAAAGACTTCACTTAACAATGCGCTTAGGGAGCACGACGTAGCAGTATAATAGAGCTAATGGAAAAGGTATTCAGCAACAGACTTAGACATCAATCAGTTGTCAGATAAAAGGGTAAAATACTTTTCGCTTTTGTAAAAACTGAAAGCAACCTTCTTTCATTTTCTTAATCTTAGAGTTGTAAAAACGTTTTAACTGTTAATTTTTTGAATAAGAAGTAGGGTATCCTGTTTTGTTGTTGTTGTAGGAAAAATAAACAGATAAACAATTTTTACCCTGTTTTTTTGTTATAGTTTTGTACATACCTAACCATTTACCATTGAAAATGCCAAAATTGAGCACCCCAAAGCAAAAAATTTCAGCACTGATCATAACCTACAACGAAATGGGCTACATTGAAAAATGTATAGATTCCGTTTCGTTTGCCGATGAAATCCTTGTTGTGGATTCTTATAGTACCGATGGCACCTATGAGTATTTACTGGAACATCCCAAAGTAAGGGTCATTCAAAATCCTTTTGAAAACTTTACTGCACAAAAGTCATTTACCCTAAAGCAGGCTAAAAATGATTGGGTTCTTTTTCTGGATGCCGATGAAGTGGTGACCGAAAAGTTACAGAAGGAAATCACTAGCACCATAAACAACCCCGAAGCTTGCGAAGCTTACTGGTTTTACCGCAAGTTCATGTTCCAAAATAAACCCCTTAATTTTAGTGGGTGGCAAACAGACAAGAACCATAGACTCTTTAGGAAAAGTAAAGTACGCTTTACCGATAAAAAACTGGTGCATGAAACGCTGGAAGTAGATGGTAAGTCATGCATTCTCAAGGAAAGGCTCATCCACTATTGCTACAAGAATTATGAGGATTACAAGGGTAAAATGCTTAAATATGGTCAACTAAAGGCCAAAGAGGACTTTTACAAGGAAAAGCATTTCAACTATATACTCATGACCATAAAGCCTTTGTGGAAGTTCTTCAACCACTACATAATACGTTTCGGATTCTTGGATGGCAAAAAAGGTATTACCATTTGTTATCTAAATGCCCTTGGTGTATTGGAAAGGTTCCGTGAACTTAAACGGTTGGAAAAGAAAAACGAATTGGCCTATTATTTGGTGATGCCATAGTACGTCCAAACTGCTTTTTTGGACTTCGTCTCTTTTCGTATCAGTTGATTTTTGGCAATCGCCTCTGGTGTTTTATACCCTCGCTTATGGTCCAGATGGACGCAGACCGCACTATACCTAAGTTGTTTTGACTTTATTCCAAAATTGAACAAGCGCTCTCCCAATTCCCTGTCCTCGCCTCCATATTGCATCCGTTCATCAAAGCCGTTCACATTAAGGATATCTTTTTTCCATGCCGAGGAATTATGACCGTTCCAACTGGCATTGGTCGGGGTAAATGTATTCAAAAGCTTCGAAACAAAGCCACTTGCCGTTAGTTTGTTGTTTTTAAAAGTCTTGGGAATACCCATCTCCTTCAACCATTGAATGTTGAAACAATTCTGTTTTTCAATATCCTCCAAAGTAATGGCCTTTGAAATGTTCATCGGCAGCATATAATACCCCCCAGAAATAAAATACCCGGGTTCTTTGTTAATATAATGCACTTGTACAAAATCTTCTCGGGGAATGCAATCTCCATCTGTCATGATGATGTATTCGGCATCGCAAACATCAATGGCCTTGTTCAGGATTCTGCATTTCTGGAACCCATCATCTTCTTGCCAAACATGCTTGATGTCATAAAAGACCTGCTCCCGCATTTCTTCTACCATCTGTTTCGTCTCGGGGCCCGAACCATCATCGGCAACAATAAGCTCAAAATCCTTGTATGTTTGGCAATTGAAACCCCATAGGACTTTTTTCAACCATTCCGGGTTATTGTAGGTGCTTACTATGACGCTTACCTGAATCACTGAATATTGTTTACTTTTGTCTAATTTACAAAAGTAGTTTTTTGCCATTCATCTCCAATAAATTCCTCCTATTAATCTGACCCGTATGTCCAGAACCTATGTGGGATCTACCATATATCACATTTATCTTGCACTGTTGCATATCCTGAAAGATTCGAGATACGAAACAAAGAATCTGGGAGAAAACCTTCTTTTTTTGGTAGAAAGTACGCCCATGATCGAAACGCTTATTCCGAATCTAAAAAAGCATTTTTTTAGGGATGTCCATATTATATCGGAACGGAAAGACCATGTGTCCGACTTGGGGAAATTCAATTATTCATTCCGAAGGAAACAAACACTTATTCCCTATTTGGAGTCCAAACACCCCATTCTCCTGAAGGAAAAATCCTTTATTCAGAATTCCGATATCTATCTGTGCGATACCGATTCGTCCAAAAGCTATTTTCTCTACGAGTTTGGAAAAAAAAACCTCAATATGATAGAGGATGGGGCCCGTACCTATAGCCAACGCCACAGTGGCTTTGAACAATTCATAAAGATGTACCTCACCAAAACGCCCATTGGTGGCGGTTTTGATAAAGAGATAAAGACAATTTTCGCCCAATTCCCTGAAAAGTTACCTGCCCCACTCCCCAAAAAAGCCGTTGAGTTGAACATCAAAAAGGAAGTGGCCAAGCTCGATGAAAAAACCAAACAGGAAATTTTCTCCATTTTTCTACCGGAAAATGCCTTTGCCATCAAAGGGGACAACAATGCACTGATCCTGACCCAACCCATATCAGAGGACAAGGTCATAAAAAGTGAAGCGGAAAAAATAGCTGTCTATAGGGATGTCATCTCAAAGGTGCCTTCGGACATGAACATCATTTTGAAAACCCATCCAAGAGAGACCACCCAATACGAAGAACATTTTAAGGACATTACCGTGTTACCGGCCCTTTTCCCTA
>JAUICT010000150.1 GCA_030429325.1 Bacteroidia bacterium | reverse complement strand
CAATAGAAGCAAGCTATTTCAGTTGATTTTCAACAACCTGTGTTTTGAATTATACGAATGGGAATTGGATGCTTTTAAAGAGTATATCCACCAGTTGGATGCATCGTATTGGGAAAAACAGTTGAAACATTGGTCGCAACAGCGTAAAATTCCCATTTCGGTTGGGAAGAAACACTTCATTGTTTTGGTGAACAAGGAAGAGCTTATTGAAATAAAACGGTTATTGTGTTACAAAAAACTCCAACCAGAACTTATCGGCTACCACGATATCGATTATACGTTTATTGAAAACTGATTTCGAAAGGACTTTGCCCCCTTATCCAATACTCATTACTTTCGCGATGGCCTAGCACACTGCCACAAAACCAATGCGGCAGAGCAAGTATAGGTAAGGGTCATTAATATACCTGAAAAAATAACTACATATTTAAACCAAGATATGCCTTTCCACATCAGGTAAATGCCCCCGAAGGTCAATACCACTGATAAAAAAGGCTCTATGGTCAAAAAGAGCTTCCATTTTTTTGGTAAACCGGTCAACCATACCAATCCTCCCAACAAAAAAAAGATCATGGACATGGACAGAACATGTGTGTGCACAATAGTAAGCATCTCACGGTCGCCCTTCTTGAACTTCATCACCGTGGCTTCTTCATCTTCCTCGTTGCCCAAATAATTTTCCTCGATACCTGCAGGTGTTGTAGAATCGGTTTCTTTGATAAAGAGCAATCCTGTAAAGAATCCTATGGAAAGAATAATAACAAAAGTGCTTATGAACAAGCGAATCTCTTTTGGAAATGTAGACAGCAGACCGTTATAAACCATTATAGCTGTCCTTTATCCTGAAGTATTCCTATTGTCTGAAGCAGATTGTCCATGGACTTGGTCATGGAATTCACCGAAATGGTGGCACCAGAGATGGCGTCTATATTGGTATCACTGTTTACACGATCACCGCCCGTTTTTCCCAAAAACTGTTTCAACCATCTTTTGCTTCCAATTTCGCCACCGTATTCCTCCCGGTAGACCAACACTTTTGTATTGATGATTTTTACGTTGCCATCAAACAACACCAAATAATCAAACTTTGCGGTTTTACTCGGCGCTTGGTCAAAAAATGCATATCCCAAAGTTGAATCCCCAGCAGTGATTCGATACAAATTTTCCCCTGAAATCTTGGTAGGCAGTTTGGTGTTCAAGTCATTCGGAATAGTAATGGGCTGCATGGCAAAATCAACGACCTCGAAGGTCTTTTCCACTTCTTTCAGCACTCTCTTGTTGACCTCCTTTGGAGCGGCGAATGCAAGTAGCACTAAAATAAAGGGGATAGCTAGATATGGTTTTGCCGATTTCATCCCACAAATATATTAATTTAGACTCATTACGAATAAAAATAGGGTGGAATATTACATCCACCCTACTTCATTCAATCTTTTAGAACCAAACTCCTATTCCAAAGTTCAAACGGTCCTTCACATCCGAGTCATCTGCGGCATTGCTCCTGAACTGATAGTCTCCCTTGACCACCACGCCTGGTGCAATGTGATAGGTTAATCCCGTAGTAACATCGGTTCGGTCATAAGCCTCATTTTTCACCAAACCACCCTCGGTATCCGCATGGGTGTTATACATTTCGTAACGAGCAAAAGCAAAAAGCTTTTGTCGATTTCCCGCTGGAAGGACATTATAGGCTCCTTCCAAATACCATCCTTGCAAGGCACTTCCCAAATTACTTCCGGTTAGATCGTTATAAGCATCGGTATCTGATAAAGAGGCATGGATAAATTGTCCCCTTGCCGTAAAGTTTTGGTAGGCATATCGGGCATCCAGTCCGAACATGGCGATACCAATATCCGCACCATCAAACTCCTCTACGTCGTCATCAGCTTGGGTACGTCCAAAATAGGTTGAAAAACCCAATCGTAATCCGGGAATGCCATAGTAATCCAGCTTTGTTGATAGGTTAGGGCTATCAATGGTGGATTGGATTCCTTTTTGTCTACCACCACGAAGGCCGCTGGAACCACTTAATTTTCCAGCTACACCACCTTCACCATCGGCTTCAGTAGATTTGAATCCATTAAAAAGGTAGGCTTGATATCCTAAGGAAATGGAGTTGAATCTTCCAGTTACACCTACCCCAAGTTCACGCCAAGTGGTGGGAACAATGGAATTGTCCAAAGCAGGGCGTTCCGTTCCGTTAAAAGTGGTTGGCTCGTGGAATTCGTTAACAATCCCCATGGGTACCAACATCAATCCACCACGGATATTAAGGTTGGGAGCCGCGTTGTAGTTCACAAAAGCCTGTTCAACAAAGACTTCTTCAACGTGCTCAAATTCCACCTCAGTAACAAACTGGGTACGGTCGTCAAATCGGTATCCAAAAAGTAGGACCAGACGTTGTACATCCAATTCACCGTTATCTCCTTCAGGCTGATTGTACAGCATCTCGCCATAGGCCCCCACGGTAACCGAAGAAGCATAATTTCCTGATAGTAAACGCTGTGCAGCGTTGATTTGTTTCTGGGGATCAAGTTGAATTGAGTCGGTTTGTGTCTGTGCAAACGTAAATGACGCACATAACAAAGCAAATAGAATAGTTGTTTGTTTCATGTTTTTTAATAATTGCGCGGCAAATATATTCCTACCTCTTAAAGCAACCAAATTTATTTGGACTTAGTTTAAATAAATTTTAAGGTTTAACACCCGACAAGCATCAAAAAAATCAATGATAGACAGAGAAAAGCTCGGTGGCCTTGTTGTAAGCAGCTTCAAAAACCATCCAGTTTACACCTGTATCGGCTTTTTCGGCTGTAAAATAGGAAAGCATTTTTTCCGTGGGCATGTTCCCGGTAAGTTCATCCTTGGCCATGGGACACCCTCCAAAGCCCTGGACAGCACCATCAAAGCGTCTGCAACCTGCTTTGTATGCCGCATCCACTTTTTCATGCCATTTGGTCGGGGTGGTGTGCAAATGGGCGCCAAATTCAATATCCGGATATTTGGGAATGAGATTGGAAAACAAATACGAAATGGTCTCTGGGGTGGAACTCCCAATGGTATCGGAAAGGGACAAAATTTTGGTGCCCATATCGGCCAATTTTTCAGTCCACTCCCCTACCACGTCCACATCCCAAGGGTCGCCATAAGGATTTCCAAATCCCATGGAAATATAGGTTACCACTTCCTTGCCATGGGCATTTGCCAATTCCAGTATACCCTTTAGGGTATCCACAGATTGCGCTATGGTCTTATGGGTGTTCCGCATTTGGAAGTTTTCGGAAATTGAAAATGGGTAACCCAAGTATGTAATTTCAGGGTGTTTGCAGGCGTCCTCTGCACCTCGGATATTGGCTACAATAGCCAAGAGCTTGCTCTTCGTTTTAGAAAGATCCAATCCTGACAAAACTTCTGCGGTATCCTGCATCTGCGGAATGGCCTTGGGCGAGACAAAACTGCCAAAATCCAACGTGTCAAAACCACATCCCAAAAGCGACTGGATATACCTTACTTTTTCCTCGGTGGGAATAAAGGTCTTTATGCCTTGCATGGCATCACGCGGACATTCTATGAGCTTTACTTTTGACATTGGCTGCCTGTAAAATTAGCACTATTTATCCGATAGCAATAGATATATGGCGATTGCCACAAAAACAATGATCTGCACCCATTTGAGATAGCTCCCTACTTTGGGATGGCGCATTAAATAGGTTGAAATGCTTCCGGCCAAAAACGCGATCATCCCAAAAATAATGAAGGCCACCAACATGAAAAGCAGACCAAGCACATAGAATTGGAGTACCGAACTCAACGTTTCGCTAAAGAGAAAGCCCGGAAAAAATGCCAAAAAGAAAATAGTGACCTTGGGATTGAGGACATTCATGGCAAAACCAGTCTTAAACAGTTCAAAAGAGCTTTGTGAAGGCCCTTTTTCTTGTTCAACGTGAATGGCATTGCTACCTCTATAAACTTTAATTGCCAAATAGATAAGGTATGCAGCGCCAAAAAGTTTTATTCCAAAAAAGAGGGCATCACTGCGCTTAATGATTTCGGACACTCCAAAAGCAAGCAAAGTGGTATGCACCAAGCACCCACTGACCAATCCTAAAACCGTAGCCAAGCCTGCCTTGACACCATTGGAAATACTTTGGGTAAGCACAAAAATATTGTCTGGTCCAGGAGAAATGGCCAAGGCTGCCGAAGAAACCAAAAACCCAATAAGAATAGGATAATTAATGGTTTCGGTGCTTACCAGGAACAACTGCTGCATCTTATTCTACGATGTGCGGTCCAAAATGGCCTTGTTGATTTTTTTGATCAAACCCGGACCTTCATAAATAAATCCGGTGTACAATTGTACCAAATCGGCACCAGCATCCAATTTTTCAAGGGCATCTTCAGGAGAATGGATTCCCCCTACCCCAATGATTGGGAATGCCTTGTTGCTCTTTTCGGACAAAAACCGAATGACCTCTGTGCTCCTTTTGGCCAAAGGCTTGCCACTAAGTCCTCCTTGCTCCTCTGAAACAATCAGGTCAGATTTAAGACCTTCTCGGGAAATGGTCGTATTTGTGGCAATGACTCCATCAATCTCTGTGGTTTTTACAATAGCTATGATGTCCAAAAGTTGGTCATTGCTTAGATCTGGCGCAATTTTTAAAAGGATGGGCTTTTCTTTTTTGTTCGCTTTTTTAGCCTGCTTGGTATTCTGCCTCTTTAGTTTTTTTAGCAGTTGCGTCAATGGTTCTTTATCCTGAAGCTCCCGTAATCCTGGTGTGTTCGGTGAACTTACATTGACCACAAAATAATCTACATGCTCAAAAAGAGCTTCAAAACAGATTAGATAATCTTTAATGGCTTGGTCGTTGGGCGTGACCTTGTTCTTGCCAATGTTACCGCCCACAATGACCCGATGCTTTTTCTTCAGCAGTTCCACCGCTTCAAAAACCCCATGGTTATTGAATCCCATTCGGTTTATAATGGCACTGTCCTTTCGTAGTCTAAAAAGCCGCTTCTTAGGGTTTCCGGGTTGCGGTTTGGGGGTCAAGGTCCCTATTTCAACAAAACCAAAACCAAAATCCGAAAATTCGTTGAAGAGTTGTGCATTCTTATCAAATCCAGCGGCCAGACCCACAGGATTTTTGAATTTCACCCCAAAAACCTCTCGTTCCAACCTTGGGTCTCTTAGTTCAAATATCTTTCTGAAAAGAGGTCCAAGTCCCATTCTGGAAAACCATTTAATAGCCCAAAATGAAAAGTGGTGCACGCTTTCTGGATCAAACAAAAATAAGATTGGGCGAATGAGGGTTTTATACATTCAAAAGATTTTCAACAAAAATAAAAACTCTTAAAACAGAATGCACCAAATCATTCATTTTTCGTCAACCGACCTGTTAACATAGATAGGACGCAAGGTAAGTTGGTCGCACAGTTTCACATAAAAGTTGTACTGTTTTGGATTAAAAATCGACAGCAATCTTTTGTCCATCATGCGGACATTTTGTTTCATACTGTCCATAATGGCCTTATACTCTTTGGAAATAGTCATCAAGACTTCGGGAGAACTTTCTTCATGCTGTTTTAAAAGAAACTCAGCCTGATTGCTCAGGATTTCATTCCTGACCTTTAATTCGGCGCTCCAATTCCTAAGATTTTGTTTCTGCTCATCGTTTAGCTGAAATACCTCCGCAATGGTTTCGTCATCTGTCCCTCCCACGCCCAAAACGCATTCCTGTTGCGCCTTTGTGCCAATGACGGATAAAAGAAAAACAAGTACTAAAATTCTGTGCAAGTTTGGTCAATTTTGAAAAGCATGGGAAAGATAAGTTTTAAAACATTCTTTTCTTAAGATTACGATTGAATAACCATTATTTTTGATAAAAAGCACAACATGGAAAAACTTTTGCCCCGATTTCTGGATTATATAACCACCGATACCCAAAGTGACCCCTACTCCAAAACAACCCCCAGTACGGAAA
>JAUICT010000149.1 GCA_030429325.1 Bacteroidia bacterium | reverse complement strand
GGTCTCCGCTATGTTCCTACATGGCAAGGCGAGATGAAACTTTATGTCCATTATTTTTCTTTTTCTTTGCTTTTCTATTAAAACTTTTAAAATAAGATCGGACGGCCAACCTGTCCGATTTATCCATGAACGGCAGTACTTCCTTCCAATCCATCCAATGAGCTGCCGCAAATTTGTGCTTTTCCTTTACTTTGATGGATGTGGGCTCCAATTGAATCTGGAAATAGTTTTTAATGACCGTTTCTTCTTTTCTTTTTTTGATATGGGAAAGATAGAACTTAACCTGCCCTGAAGTCAGTTTCAACTTAACCTCCTCTCCTACTTCCCTTATCAGGGTCTCCTCTTCAGTCTCCTTTTTTTTCTTCACCCCTCCAGGTAAGGTGTATCGTAATGGTTTTTCCAACTTTTTCAATACTAAAACCTTATCCTTGTTGATGGCTACCAACCTTGATTTGACCACTTTTTTCATATCCTGGCGTAAAATATAAGGGCAGAGGGTATCTGCCCTTATCTGATTATTCCAATACTTTTAAATCCACTATGACATAAATGTCATATTCTTCGTCTTCCTCATCGATTGCGGTATCCATTTTGTAGGTAACCCTAAATAGTTTCCCCACTAAATCGGTTGAATCCAAATCATACTTTTGGGCAGCAGAAGCTTCAATCTCCGCAAATCCATAAGTAGATCCGTCCGCATCGGTGAACTCATACATTTCGTCCACGTAACCGTTATAGGTTGCATCTACCACAGAATCTTGAATGGTAGGTTTTCCCATTAAGGCCGTTAAGGACAAGAACATGAAAAAGATTGTTTTCATACTCTAAAAAAATTAATGGTCTATACTAATTGTTTGGACCTTTTTGTTGGATGGTCACTCTTCTTCAGAGGTCTCCAACCCATCCGTGTCCAGGGATGTTTCTTCATCGCTATCGTTATCTGATTCTTCGTGGTCTTCCATGGCCATGACCAAACGCTTGCTCACTTTAACCAAATAAGCGGTATCCTCGGTCCTGACCTCTATGCATTCCACAATTTCATTATCCGCATTTCGGTAAGTGACAATATCCCTGTCATCATAACCATCAGGATATTTTTCCACCAAAAGGTCGAGCACATGCCGATTGAGTTTTTTATAATCCACGATTACCCGTTTCAATCCTAAGGTTTGCCTATTTTTCATCATTACATATTTAAAAGGTAGGCAAAAATCAATGGTGCCACGATAGTAGCATCCGATTCTATAATATACTTTGGGGTATCAATGTCCAGTTTGCCCCAAGTAATCTTTTCATTGGGCACAGCCCCTGAATAGGAACCATAGCTTGTGGTAGAATCACTGATCTGGCAGAAATAGCTCCAGAAAGGAATCTCGGTCTGTTCCAAATCCTGATACAACATAGGAACCACACAAATAGGGAAATCCCCGGCAATACCACCACCTATTTGGAAAAAGCCTATGCCGTTGTCTGAATTTTTCTGATACCAATCCGCCAAAAAGGTCATGTATTCTATGCCCGATTTCACTGTACTGGCCTTTAACTCTCCTTTGATCACATAACTGGCAAAAATGTTCCCCATGGTGCTATCTTCCCAACCAGGGACCACAATGGGCAAGTTTTTTTGTGCTGCGGCATACATCCAAGAATCCTTTATATCAATCTCATAGTATTCTTCCAAAACGCCAGATAAGAGCAATTGGTACATGTACTCATGCGGAAAATATCTTTTTCCTTCCTCCTCTGCTTTCTTCCACAACTTAAATATGTGCTTTTGAAGTCTTCTAAAAGCTTCCTCCTCTGGGATACAGGTGTCGGTTACCCGGTTCAATCCTTTTTCCAAAAGATCCCATTCTTCTTGTGGCGTAAGATCCCTATAATTTGGGATTCTCTTGTAATGGGAATGCGCCACCAAATTCATGAGGTCTTCCTCAAGGTTTGCCCCAGTACATGAAACAATATGCACTTTGTCCTGTCTTATGATTTCCGCAAAAATCTTTCCCAACTCTGCGGTACTCATGGCACCCGCCAAGGATACCAACATTTTGGAACCTTGATCCAATTGTGCTTCGTATCCTTTTGCCGCATCTACCAAGGAGGCAGCATTAAAGTGAAGGAAGTATTTTTGAATGAATTGTGATATTTCTCCTTTGTTATTCATCGTAATCGTTTGTTGCATTGGGTGATTTTTTAAAACTTTCTTCAGTTTTTGAAAAACCTTCCTCAACGTAATCGTTTTTCTTTAAAAATTTATAACTCAACATTTTGTAGTACAGCTTTGCCGCCAAAAAATCAGAAGAACGGTCCACCTCGTTTGGGCAGAGTTCCACAATATCAAAACCAACTACATTCTTTTCCTCGAACACCCTTTTCAAGAAATCCAAGGTCTCATACCAGAACAACCCACCTGGTTCAGGTGTTCCTGTTGATGGTAAAATGGAAGGGTCGAACGCATCCAAATCAAAAGTGATGTACACATTGTCCGTCATCAAATCCAAAGCATTGTCCATCCAAAAATCATCGGTCACCATTTCATGGGCAAAGAATACCTTGTCCCTATCCATGACCAGGGTCTCTGCATGATCCATGCTGCGTATACCCACTTGAATGAGGTTTGCGGTCTCATTGGCTTCGTAAAGGGCACAGGCATGATTGTACTTAGTACCCATATATTCTTTCCGTAAATCGGCATGGGCATCAATTTGCAGAACGGTCAAGTCTTCAAAAGACTCATTAAAAGCCCTGATCGCCCCAATGGATATGGAGTGCTCACCCCCAAACATAGTCACCAATTTGTTTCGTTTGATGTACTCCTTAACGGTTTTGTGCACTGCACTGACCATGGCATCTGGAGTTTCAAAATCCAAAATGGGTTCAGACAGATAAATTCCTACTTTATAGACTTCGCTATCCGTTTCAATATCGTACAGCTCCATATTCTCTGAAGCATCCAAAAAGGCCTCTGGACCCTTGTCCGCACCTTTTCCCCATGTACTGGTACCATCATAGGGAACGGGCAACAGTACCACTTTGGCCTTTTCGGCCGAACCGTATTCCTTTGGAATACCGGCATACGTTTTATTCGTATTCATTTTAGTTAATTATTCGTATTCAGTTTTTGCTGGATTCCAGCACTTTTTTTGTGTCAATGATTGCTTCTTGTCGCTTTACGGCCCCGTAACCCAAAATGGACAGAAACTCTTGTGCGGTTTGTTGTTCGGCAAACACGGAGGTTTCTATATTTCCATCTTCATCCTTGTTGATCAGGATGTGTTTGGGGTGCGGGATAAGACAGTGTTGCAAACCGCCAAATCCGCCAATGGTCTCTTGATACGCCCCTGTGTTGAAAAACCCGATATAAAGCGGTTTGTCCTTTCTGTATTTGGGCAGATAGATAGCGTTCATATGTTGTTCCGAGTTGTAATAATCGTCACTGTCACAGGTAAGTCCACCCAACAGGATTCGCTCATATTCCTCGTTCCATCGGTTAATGGCCAGCATGATAAACCTTTTGCTTATGGCCCATGAATCTGGCATGGTGGTGATGAACGAAGAGTTGATCATGTTCCATTTTTCCCGATCATTCTGCTGCTTTTGATACAATACTTCATAGATAGTTCCTCCACTTTCACCAACCGTAAAACTGCCAAACTCGGTAAAAATATTGGGAACATCCACTCCAGCTTCATCGCACGCTTGTTTTATTTGATGAATGATTTCATCCACCATATAGGCATAGTCATATTCAAAAGCCAAAGAATTCTTTATGGGAAATCCTCCGCCAATGTTAAGGCTATCCAACGTGGGACAAACCTTCTTCAGGCTTACATACACTTTCAAGCACTTTACCAATTCGTTCCAATAGTAGGCCGTATCCCGAATCCCTGTATTGATGAAGAAATGCAGCATTTTCAACTCTACTTTAGGATTATTTTTTATGGATTGATTATAAAAAGGCACAATGTTCTTGTACCCAATGCCCAATCTAGAGGTGTAAAACTCAAATTTTGGTTCCTCTTCGGAAGCAATACGGATACCCACCTTAAAATTCTCCTCAATAGTGTCCCCCAAAAGATTTAATTCTTCATAGTTGTCTATTATGGGAATACAGTTCTTATGTCCATTGTTGATCAATCTTGCAATGTTCTGTATGTATTGATCTCTTTTAAAGCCATTACAAAGTACATAGGTGTTCTTGGATATTTTCCCACTCTTTTTTAAATGCTCCACAATATCAATATCAAAGGCCGAAGAAGTCTCAATATGGATATCATTCTTTAGGGCTTCGTTGAGCACATGCTCAAAATGGGAACTCTTGGTGCAATAACAGTAATGGTACTTTCCCTTGTAAGCATGTTTCTCCATGGCTTCTCCAAACCATTTTTTTGCCCGCTGTATGTTATCGGAAATCTTGGGCAAATAGGTGAACTTCAAGGGAGCTCCATAGCGCTGTACCAAATCATATAGGTCAATACCATGGAATTGTAATTTGTTGTCCTCCAATTGGAATTCCTCTTGGGGGAAATCATAAGTCTGCTCGATCAAGTCGATGTATTTTGTTTTCATTTGTATTTCGCGTTGTTAAAAAAAACTAATAGGTAAAAATTGAATGGAAAGAGAGCAGCTTCTCAGATGCGAAATTCAAATACGGTATAGGCCACAAAGAATGGTCTCCGTGAGAAATCACGGATTACGGAGTGCATTTCGGAAGTCAGCCCTAAGATTCGGTGTCTTATCCCTAAGACGGCTTTTTGGGTAGACTTCCTTATTCCCAAAAGCCCGAACATGAAAAAAGCTTTCAAAGTATAGGCAATGCGACCCTTTATTGGGTCTCATTCATGGGTCAAACATAAACAAAAAATGAATACGACAACTTTTTTGATAAAAAATTTTTAGACCCTATACCGTGTTGATATTCAGTATATTGAAACCAAAAACTCCTTTCCAATAGATTACAACACCCTTAAATGGTCTCAAAAAAAGTACCGCATATCACCCCACCAAAGGTGGTTTATCATTTATAAAAGGCTGATGATAATATCTCCTGCCCGTTGCGCGGTACAGGGCATTGGCCAAAGCACCCATGATAGGAGGCAAAGATGGTTCACCCAATCCGGTCGGATCTATCCCATTGTCCACAAAAAAAGTTTCGATGGCCTTGGGAGCTTCTATATTTCGAATCAAACGGTATGTATCAAAATTCTTTTGATCCGTTTGGCCATTGCTGAAGCTCAATGCGCTATAAGTAGCATGACCTATACCATCTACAATTCCTCCTTCAATTTGGTTTTTGGCACTCAACGGATTGATTACAATTCCACAATCCACCGCACACCACACCTTATCAATATTTAGCCTATCTCCATCCATGGTCAAATCCATAACTTGCGCCACATAGGAATTGTGACAATAATACGCAGAAACACCCCTTGATTTACCATTGTTGGCCCCATCGGTCCAACCGGATTTCTCCCGCACCAATTTTAGGACTCCCGCATAACGTTCAGGATCATAATCATTGTTTTCTGGATTGCCCACTGGGTTGTTTATGGCCCTTTCAAAAAGTTCCAAACGAAAGGCAATGGGGTCTTTTCCTGCTGCCTCGGCCACTTCGTCCATAAAAGCTTGTTCAGCCCCTGCAATAAAGTTGGAGCGTGGTGCCCTCCATGCCCCTGTGGTAACATTGGTCTGCAAGCTATGCTTTTCGGCCAAATAATTGTCCACAGCCCCAGCCGGGAAACGATTTTCAAATATCAAATCATCATTGGTTCCCGCACCGCGCACGTGCCAGGCTATCAAATTGCCTTGGTCATCCAGACCAGCTTTATAACGTACTTTGTAAGATGGGCGATACGTCCCTTGGGTCATATCATCCTCACGGGTATACACCAATTTAATGGGGGCTTGCATTCTTTGGGAAATCACAGCGGCTTCCACTGCAAATGTTCCGTATAGGCGGCGGCCAAACCCCCCTCCCATCCGGGTCATCATAATATCAATTTTCTCCGCGGGCATTCCCAATACGGACACCAAGGTCTTTTCCAAGAACTCT
>JAUICT010000148.1 GCA_030429325.1 Bacteroidia bacterium | reverse complement strand
TTGGAACTTCTCCCAATTTTGCCCATCATTGAAGGAAATGTACATCCCCGTTTCCGTCCCGGCATACAACAATCCTTTTCTCTTTGGATCTTCACGTACCACACGGGTAAAATGTTCATTATTGATCCCATTGGTAATCTTGGTCCATGTTTTTCCATAATCCGTGGTCTTGTAGAGATAAGGTGTGAAATCCCCCAATTTGTAACGGGTTGCGGCCACGTAACAGGTTCCCTCATCAAAAGCGGAAGGTTCAATGCTGTTCACCATACTCCACTCCGGCATGATATTGGGTGTTACATTTTTCCATGTTTTTCCACCATCTTTGGTCACATGGATGAGACCATCATCACTTCCTACCCACAACAGACCTTCTTTCAAGGGGCTTTCATTGGCGGCAAATATGGTGCAATAGTATTCCACTCCGGTATTGTCCTGTGTTATAGGCCCACCACTTGATACCAATTTGGTGGGATCGTTCCGGGTAAGATCATCACTCAACAAGGTCCAGCTTTGCCCTTCGTTGGTACTCATGTGGACGTGGTTGGAAAACGTGTAGAGCTTTTTGGCGTCGTGCTTGCTGAATATGATCGGGAAATTCCATTGGAAACGGTATTTCATTCCCTCGGCACCGTAACCCATAGGGTTATCCGGCCAAACATTGATACCCCTAACCGTTTTGTTTTTATGGTTGACGCGTGTCAGGAATCCCCCATAACTACCTCCATATACGATATCATTATCGGTGGGGTCTACAGCAATGTGTGCGGATTCGCCTCCGGCAGTTTCTTCCCAGTCGTCCTCTCCTATGGAATTGTCATTACTCCGGTGGTTGATCCGCAAAGTGGAATTATCCTGCTGCGCCACATAAATGCGGTACGGAAACGCATTATCCGTAGTAACCCTATAAAATTGGGCCGTGGGTTGATTGTAGTAGGTACTCCATGTTTCTCCACCATCATAACTGACCTGTGCGCCACCATCGTCCCCAATGATCATGCGTTGTGAGTTTTCCGGAGCGATCCAAAGATCATGGTGGTCACCGTGTGGTGCATTAAAGGTGTTGAAGGTTTTTCCTCCATCCGTACTTCTGTGGTATTGGACATTGAGCACATAAACCACATCCTCATCTTCCGTATCAGCATAGACACGGGTATAATACCATGCCCTTTGGCGCAGTTTTCGCTCCTCATTTACACGCGTCCATTTTTTTCCTCCATCATCTGAACGGTATAAGCCTCCTTTTTCCTTGTTTTCCACTATGGCCCATACCCTTTCACTGTTTTTTGGGGATACGGTCACCCCAATAATCCCCAAGGTGTCTTTTGGAAAACCATCATTCTTTGAAATCTCTGTCCAAGTCTCTCCGCTATCGATGCTTTTCCAAAGTGCAGAACCTTCGCCACCACTACTTAAGCTATATGGGGTACGTTGCACCCTCCATGTGGAAGCATACAATATTCTTGGGTTATTGGGATCAAACGTAAGGTCTACAGCACCAGCATGTTCGTTCACAAAAAGAATCTGTCTCCAAGTTTTACCGCCATCAGTAGTCTTATATATTCCGCGTTCTTTGGTGGGTTTATAAATATTGCCCATTACCGCGGCATAAACAATGTCATGGTTGGTAGGGTGTACCTTTAATCTAGGGATATGCCTTGTGTTTTCAAGTCCCATGGATGCCCATGTTTTTCCACCATCTTCGGTTTTCCAAACACCATATCCTGAGGACACATTACCCCGTACTGTTTTTTCCCCTCCTCCAACATATATTACGTTGGGATCACTTTTGGCCACTTCAACGGCACCGATACTTCCTCCAAAATAACCATCGGAAATATTCTCCCATGATCGACCACCATCCGTGGTCTTCCAAACCCCACCACCAGTGGCACCAAAGTAAAAAAGGTTGGGTTCCCCGGGGACTCCTGTAACGGCAGCGGAGCGACCACCACGAAACGGACCTATCAATCGATATTCCAAACTGGAATAGATTTCCTGCGGATATTCAGGGGTGGTTTGGGATTTCTTTTTTCGTTGGGATTGCCCTGGTACAATACAAAATACAATGGCAAGTAAGAGTAATGCCATCTTGGAAAAGCAAGTATTCATTTTCAAAGTGTTAATTAGTCGTGTCTAAATGTAATGAAAAAGCAAGAAAAAAGGTTTCACAATATTTTGTAATTTAACTCCCTCAATTAAATCTCAACCCATACTATGCGAAATTATTTTGGGCTCATCGTTCTTGTCGTTCTGATGGCAGCCTGCAAAAACCAATCAAAATCCCAAGAAGAACAAACCGTAGACACAACTGAGCAAAAAGAATCCGAGTGGATCTATCTTTTCGACGGCACCAGCACCAAAGGCTGGCGCGGTTACAATATGGACTCCCTACCTCCTGGCTGGATCATAAAGGACAGTACTCTGACCTTTGACACAGAGTTGGGTCTAGAGCAGGACTACAAAGGTGGAAAAGACATTATTTATGGGGCCGAGGAGTTCGATAATTTTGAGCTCTATCTGGAATGGAAGCTTCCCGAAGGGGGTAACAGCGGTATTTTCTACCACGTTAAAGAAGGCTACGACGGTCCACCTGTAGTATCCCCCGAATATCAGCTCATTGATGATGAAAACTATGCCCGCATCCATGACCTTACGGCCTATAACACCAGTCTAGGCTATACTGATAAACCTGAAGAACTCAAGCCCTTGCAACAAACCGGGGCCGACTACGCCATGCACCCACCGAAAGCCGATAAGACCCTACATCCCGTTGGTGAATGGAACAGTTCCAAGATCGTCTTCACCCCGGAAAAAGTAGAGCACTGGCTCAATGGCGAACTATTGTTATCATTTGTTCCTTGGGATGAGGCTTGGCACGAAAAGAAAAACTCGGACAAATGGAAGAACAGTCCTGACTACGGAAAATTCAAGACAGGGTTCATTGCACTTCAAGACCACTCCAGCCCAATTTGGTTCCGAAACATCAAAATAAAAAAATTATAATCCGCTAAAACCAACCCATGAATAAAAGAGAATTCATTAAAAAGAGTAGTGTAGGTGCCCTAGGCATCATGGTGGCCCCTTCATTGTTAAAAGGAGCCCCTTTCAAGGAAAGATTACGGACTGCACACATCGGTGTGGGGAACATGGGCGCTGCCGATCTTAGCGCCATATCGTCCCATGGTTCCGTGGACGTGGTGGCCCTGTGCGATGTGGATGCCGTGAACCTTTCCGCTGCACGCAAACTGCACCCAACGGCCCGTGTGTTCTTCGATTACCGTACCATGTTGAAGGAAATGGCCGATGAGATCGATGCCGTAATCGTGTCCACCCCGGACCATACCCACGCGCCAGCCTCCATGATGGCCATGGAAATGAACAAGCCGGTCTACTGTCAAAAACCATTGACGCACTATGTATCGGAGTCCCGCGCCATGAAAAAGTTGGCTGCCGAAAAGGGCCTAGTGACCCAGATGGGTATCCAAGTACACTCCTTCTACGATTATAAACTCGCCACGCTCTTGATCCAATCCGGAATCATTGGCAAGGTGCATACCGTGCATGCCTGGTCTCCCAAGAACTGGGGATATGATGGCCCACTTCCACAAGGAGAGGACAAAGTTCCAGCACAATTGGATTGGAACCTTTGGTTGGGGACCTCAGCCGAAAGACCCTATAAAGAGGGAATGTACCATCCCGGCAATTGGAGAAAATTAATGGACTACGGCTGTGGCACCTTGGGTGACATGGGTGTGCACATCTTCGACACCCCGTACAATGCCCTCGAACTTGATGTCCCCATGACCATTAAGACCGAATGTCGACCTTCCAATGGGTTTGGATACCCAGAGAATAACGTGGTAACCTATGAATTCCCGAGCACACCGTACACCTCCAAGACCTTCAAGTGGGTTTGGTACGATGGCCCTGGAGCCCCAGATATGCACGAGGACTTAATTCTACCTGGTGCCAAGAACATGGCCGCCAAGAAATCAAATAAAGAGGAAAGTGTAGAGGACAAAATATCACTAGACGCCAAAGTGGCCGGTGAGGGAGAATTGCCAGAACAGGGCGCTATGTTTGTGGGAGAAAAGGGACGTCTGTTACTGCCCCACTTCATGCAATTGCCCAAGAAAATTGTTCGAGGCAAGTACGTGGACATTTCCAAGGAAATTGCCAAGTTGAGCGAGAAGCACAATCTGGGCGAACCCATCAGAAACTATGAGTCCGAAGGGCCCAAGCACTACCACCAGTTCGTGGATGCTTGTTTGGGTAAGGCTGAGACCACGGCACCCTTTGAGTATGGGGCTAGACTCACCGAGACCATACTGTTGGGCACTATTGCCGGAAGGTTCCCCGGGGAGACCCTCCACTGGGACGCTCAAGCAGCAAAGTTCAAGGAGGAAAAGGCCAATGCCTACCTTTCAGGAGACTACAGGGATTTTTAGGACTCCCTATTATGAATAGGTCCGTACTGACACTCTTGATTCTATTGCCGTTACTCTCGTTTTCCCAAAAACGCATTCGGGATTATGGTGTTGAGATTGGAGTGCTCAGACCAGCACAATACAATGCAATTACCGACGTGCCTGGGGTACGGGTGGGACATGTTACCTTGATAAAAGGCGACAGCATCCGTACCGGGGTCACGGCGATTCTTCCCCATTCCGGGAATCTCTTCCAGGAAAAAGTTCCGGCAGCCATACATGTGGGCAACGGCTTTGGAAAACTGGCGGGCAGCACCCAAGTGAAGGAACTGGGCAATTTGGAAACCCCTATCATCCTGACCAATACCTTGAGTGTCCCCACAGCGGTCAATGCCGTTATCGGATACACTTTACATCAAGAGGGTAACGAAACGGTTCGTTCCGTAAATGCCGTAGTGGGTGAAACCAATGATGGGTACTTAAACGACATTCGAGGACGCCATGTAAGCGAAACGCATGTACTACAAGCCATTTCAAAAGCAAAAACTGGAGCTATACTGGAAGGAAACGTAGGAGCAGGAACAGGAACCATTTGTTTTGGATTCAAGGGAGGGATAGGAACCTCTTCCCGTATGCTTCCCAAAAAAATGGGAGGATACACCATAGGTGTATTGGTGCAGACCAATTTTGGCGGTGTTTTGCAAATAGCCGGGGTGGATGTGGACAAACAGCTCGACCGTTATTCTGAAACACTTAAATATTCTGCTGATGGCTCCTGTATGATGGTGGTTCTGACCGATGCCCCATTGGATGCCCGCAATTTGGAGCGATTGGCCAAACGGGCCATGTTGGGCTTGGCCAAAACCGGAGGAATTGCCAGTAACGGCAGTGGGGATTATGTGATTGCCGTTTCCACAGCAGAGGAATGTCGAATCCCATATGAGAGTGAAAATCCCATTCAAAATGTACAGACCTTACGCAATGAGGCCATAACCCCACTTTTTCTGGCCACCATTGAAGCCACCGAAGAGGCCATCCTCAATTCTCTTTTCGCTGCGGAAACCATGACCGGTCGTGATGACCATACCATTGAGGCGCTTCCCAAGAAAAAGGTGCTAGATATGCTCCAAGCGGCCCATAAAATGGACTAGCACTTCATCCCATCCACTTTTTCTTCGCATGTTGCGTAACATTCCCCTTGAATTTTACACTAACCTAATAGAAACTCTATAGTTTTTTTATAGTTTTAAAAGCATAATACCTAAAAAACACTACCATGGATATTTTTGGAAAGATCAAGGAAAAACTTAGCAATGAGTTTATCGATATTGTTGAGTGGCTCGATTATACGGATGACACCATTGCGCATCGGTTTGAGCGTTATCAAAATGAAATAAAAAACGGCGCCAAGCTGATTGTCCGCGAAGGGCAAACCGCCGTTTTCATCAACGAAGGCCAACTGGCCGATGTCTTTGAACCGGGCACTTACGACCTTACCACACAAAACCTACCGATTTTGGCAACCTTAAAAGGGTGGAAATACGGGTTCAATTCCCCATTCAAGGCCGAAGTGTATTTTGTAAACACCCATTTGTTCACCGACGAGAAATGGGGAACCAAAAGTCCCATCACTTT
>JAUICT010000147.1 GCA_030429325.1 Bacteroidia bacterium | reverse complement strand
ACGCCTCTGATGATAAGTTGCGAAAATGGTCCTTCACTCATGCTCTCTTGACCTGTGGCCCAGAGAAACTGGAGTGATATTACAAGGAAAAATATTTTTTTCATGATATCTGGTGTTGGTTATTCTGGAACCTCAATCTTATCCCCTAAAAACAATGCATTTAGGAACAGACGGTTGGTGCCGTACCATGATCCCCGGAAATTGGGGTTGTCGGCAAAAAGTACCACACGACCGCTTCCCACCTCACTAACAATTAAAGAGGCAGAGGGTTTAAGGTTTTCTTCCATATTCTTGGAAGTGATAAAGCCATCAATATGTGGATTCTTGGCATACTTGCCCACGGTTGCGTAGGCATTCTTACTTGGAGACAACCACACGGAATTGTTCTTATAAACAGGGATAGACGTGTCTCTATAACCAAAAGCCAAGGGGTGGGTCACATCCAAATCTACCTTAAAAATGGCTCCTCCCACACTTTCCTTGCCAATGTTCTCCGGGGCGTCCACATAAGGTTTACGTTCCACAATTGCGGTGGAGTCTTTCTCCTGTTCGGTCAATTTTTCTTTGACCAATTTTTTATCGATAGCCCATTTGGAAGCCGTTCCAATAGTAATCAAAGTATTGCCTTTACTTACCCAATCTTTGATTTTTGTAAGCTGGTTTTCGGAGAAATCATAGTTTCCGGATATCATGACCAAAGTGTTGTACTTGTCCATATCCAACCTGTTGAAATTCCGCAAAGGTACCTTGGTAATGGGCATATGAACACGGGTATCCAATAAATGCCAAACCTCTCCGGCTTCATAGGACCGTGTGCCATCGCCAATAAGCATAACTGCTGTGGGTTTGGTAATGGGAGAGACGTACCTGCTGCCCAAATCAATCCCCTGCAGGCTATATCCTGAAGGAATGGCATAGGCAGGAACCTGAAATTTCTTTTGCGCTTCTTGTACCAATTCGTACACAGTATTGGCATCTTTCTTTTGAAGACTCACCGGAACAACCAAGGCCCCATAGTTGAACTTTTTATCACCGCTGGTTGTTTTAATGGTAAATGGTTTAAAGGAAGATGAAAGCACCAATCCTTTTTGTTGAAGAAAATGTAACACGGCCACAGCATTATAATCATCATAATCGATGATATAAGCATACTCCGATTTTTGTACGGCTTGTGGATTCACAAGACCATCTGTTGAAGTTACTTTCTCGCCCAAGTTTAGGTTATTCACTGGACTATATTTCATATTGTAGAAATTGGCCACGGACCAAGCTGAAGCATCATAATAAACACTGTCCCGATATTTACCGTAGGTTTCAAACATGGTCTGTACCATTCTGTACTGTGGTTGGCGTGTGGGCACCACAAACCTGTTCCCGGATTTGTAAACATCTATCTTGTGCAATAACAGCTTGTCTACAAAAGCCTTTACACGATTGGCGTCATGATCATCCCCAAACGCATATCCTTGAATTCGGCTTTTTGAAGCATTTGTCAGCCCACTTTTAAAGAAATCTTGTTGGTATTTGCGCAGCATGGCCTTGTTTTCAACCGCTGCTTTAACGGTGGTAATGCTAGAGATGTATTGATTTCTGATTGTGAACGGAAAAGTAATTTCCCCGAAATCAGTGGTTTGTTTGTGTCCCCTAGAGCTTGCCTGCTCAAAAAGCAATCCCAAACCGCCCTGAAGATCGGGGTAGGAGGAGCCGTAACCAGGATAGGTTCCATCAAAAACTTCCTTGGTAAAGTAAAAAGAACCAATACTGTCCAATGCTTTGGAGAAATAATCACCAAAAAGATTGTTGAGGTCTTCGTAGTTTTCTTTGGGCATGATGGGGTTTAGGGAGCCATTGGTCTTCATCGGTTCAAAAAAATACGTGCTCTGGCTACCCATCTCATGAAAGTCGGTCACTACATTGGGGTACCACTCATGATACCAAGTCAATTTGCCCCTACTTTCTGGGTGAATGGCCAATAACCAATCCCTATTTAGATCAAACCAATAGTGGTTGGTCCGGCCCATGGGCCAGTATTCGTTATGTTCGGCATCGGCAGGGTCGGCCACCAATGGATTGCCTTGATACATATTGGCCCATTGGGTATGCCTGTCCCTTCCATCTGGATTAATGGTAGGGTCGATGAAAATTACGCTGTTCTTTAAGTAGTTCAATATTTCAGGATGGTTGGAAGCGGTCAAAGTATAGGCTGTCAACAAAGCAGCTTCGGAGCTGGAAGGCTCATTCCCGTGGACGTTGTACCCCAAATTGATGAAAATGGGAACCTCATCATAATTGGTTGGGGTTTGGGACGGGTCTGTAAATTGAAGGTGTTTTTGCTTCAATTGTTCCAGGTTGTTCAAGTTTTCTGGTAAAGAAACCGTTAGTATGACCAGTTTTCTTCCTTCATGTGTTTGACCGTATTGGTGGATGCTGGCCCTATCCGAAACTTCAGCAAGTTTGGTCAAATAAGCCACGATGAGGTCGTGTCGCGTGTGCCTATCACCAATGCCGTACCCCAAAAATTCTTCAGGCGAGGGTACATTATCGTTAAAAGGGTGGAATTTCTTAAAAAAGTAATCTTGGGCAGATACTGAAAAGGTAATACAGACAAGGAAGGTTCCTAGGAGTAGTTTTTTTAACATGCGATGAAGATTAATGATAATCTTCTAAAGATAAAAAAACAGTTTAATCAACAGAGTTGAATTCCTCTATAATTTCCTCAAACTCTATACGATAATAGGTCCCTTTCTTGGCATAATCACGTGAAATGGTACCTCTTAGCTGGCGTGTTAGGTTATAGATAAGTTTAAGTCCCAACGAATTAGTTGTTCTGGGATTGATGTCCTCGGAATACCCAATGCCATTATCTCCCAAGAACATCTCATAACGATCATTGGGCAGCTTGTGCAAAGAAATATGGATTTCCCCATCATGCTCTTCCGTTATACCATATTTAAGAGCGTTGGTAATGGTTTCGTTGATAATAAGTCCAAGGGGAATTATGGTATCTATACTGAGCTTGTTGTCGTCAATATCCAAATTGACCTTGACACTATTGGAGTTTCCTTTTACCGAACGTACCAGGTAATCGCATAATTCTTGTACATAGGGCTTAAGTTCAATTTTTGAAAGGTAATCGTCCCGCTTGTAGAGCATTTCGTGCACCATGGCCATGGATACAACCCTATTCTGACTACTTTTGATGATGTTGCTGATTTTTTCATCGGCTATGGCACGGGATTGTAGACTCAACAGGCTGGAAACGGTCTGTAGATTGTTCTTGACCCGATGGTGGACTTCTTTTAGTAAAATTTCCTTCTCCTGGATGCGCTCTTGAATCTCGTTTCTGGACTTGTATAATTTGTGATGCGCCCTTAAGAGATTTTTACCAAAGACGCCGCCCAATAAATAGACTGCAAAAACGGCACTTAAGAATGCAAACCAATCCCTGGATTCCAAAGGAATGGTATTTTCCGTAACCTTAAAGTTCCCAACATCATACAGAAATAAAATGGCGAGCACAGATAGGTTAATAATCAAATAGAGCTGTCCGAACACCTTGGTGGTCACATAACCGGCAAAAACTACAATGGCCAGTACAAAAACAAACGGGCTTTGAATACCACCACTATATATGGTTACCAAAGTGGCGCCGATCATGGCCAAGACCGAAGTGAGATTGTATGTGAGGATAAGGTTTTGGTGTTGCTTATAAAGAAGGGTGTTTACCAAGTTTACGACGGCAAAACCAAAGCAGGCATACGGAATCACGCCTTTAATATCCAGAAGAAAGAGGCAGATTATCCCTAGGATAAATGCGAACAAAGAAGAGCTATAATTAACTTTAAGTATCAAATCAATTTTATCTTGTAATCGATATCTGTCCTTAATAGGAATCTTCATATGCTACGCTTGGTTGTTTTCCTCTACTACGATAAGGTTGAAAATGGAGTAGTAAAAGTAGCTTGTTACGGGGTGTTTGTGCTGTAAATCTAAAATGTTTTTTGATATAATCAAAAGCGGCAGCTAAAATCGCTGCCGCTAACTAAATTTTTATTTTTTTGGAAATTAATCCTCTACAAGAACCCACTCGCCCTTTTCAATAAGGGGCTCAGCTTGTTTGTACTTGCAGGTCTTGCTTTCCCCGGACATCACATTTTTAATGGTGACCCGGTCGTTCCTGCCAATTTTTGGTTTTTCACGCACAATGGTCTCGGTAACCTGGGGTCTTTGCCTTTGGGTCTGTCCTGCAGCTCTGTTCTGGGCAGCCAGTTCATCACTGTTTGGAATTTCTTCTTTTGAGGTTTGAAGATTTTCCTTGGGCCTTCGCACATTTCTGGCTTCTTGGATTTGACTGGTGTTTTCAGAAGGCAGTTCTCCCTTGAACAGGAATGAAATTACTTCTTTGTTCACCTTGTCTATCATTTCCTTGAAGAGTTCAAATGCCTCGAACTTATAAATCAAAAGTGGATCTTTTTGTTCGTGTACGGCCAACTGGACAGATTGCTTCAACTCATCCATTTTTCGCAAATGCGTTTTCCAGGAATCGTCAATTATGGCCAATGAGATATTTTTCTCAAAATCAGTGATCAATTGCTTGCCATCTGTAGTATAGGCTTTTTCCAAATTGGTGACCACATTCAAGGTTTTGATGCCATCGGTAAAAGGTACCACAATGCGCTCAAAATTGTTGGATTGGTCTTCGTATACCTTTTTGATGACTTGGAATGCCGTATGGGCACTACGTTCCATTTTCTGTTGATAGAACTGGTAGGAAGCCTTGTAAATGGTATTGGCAATTTCCTGAAAGCTTAATTTCTTAAATTCCTCTTCACTTATGGGTGATGTAATTGAGAAGTACTTGATCAGTTCAAACTCGAAGTTTTTGTAATCATCGGCCATTTTATTGGTTTCTGCGATTACCTCACAAGTATCGTAGATCATGTTGGCAATATCCACCTTAAGCCGTTCCCCTTGCAAGGCATGCTTTCTACGTTTGTAGACCACTTCCCTTTGGGCATTCATAACATCATCATATTCTAAAAGACGTTTACGGATACCAAAGTTGTTTTCCTCTACCTTTTTCTGGGCCCGTTCAATGGATTTGGTCATCATGGAATGTTGAATGACCTCACCTTCTTCCAAGCCCATTCGGTCCATCATTTTGGCTACTCTGTCCGACCCGAACAAGCGCATTAGGTTATCTTCCAGAGAAACATAGAACTGCGAGCTACCTGGATCTCCCTGACGTCCGGAACGACCTCTCAACTGCCTATCCACACGTCTGGAATCATGGCGCTCCGTACCAATAATGGCGAGACCGCCGGCATCCTTCACCTCGTTGGATAGTTTAATATCCGTACCTCTACCGGCCATGTTCGTGGCAATGGTCACCACGCCTGCTTTTCCAGCTTCGGCAACAATGTCCGCCTCTTTTTTGTGAAGTTTGGCGTTCAATACATTATGGTTGATTTTGCGCACACTCAGCAATTTGGAAAGCAGCTCGGATATTTCCACTGAGGTAGTACCGATCAACACAGGTCTTCCAGCGTTGGCTAGTCCGGTAACTTCTTCAATAATGGCATTATATTTTTCACGTTTGGTCTTATAGATCAAATCATGTCTGTCATCACGGGCAATGGGTCGGTTGGTTGGGATTTCCATCACATCCAACTTATAGATTTCCCAAAACTCACCTGCTTCGGTGACCGCTGTACCAGTCATACCGGCCAGCTTGTTGTACATTCTAAAATAGTTCTGAAGGGTAATGGTGGCAAAGGTCTGTGTCATGGCCTCGATCTTCACATTTTCCTTGGCCTCGATGGCTTGGTGAAGCCCATCGGAATAACGTCTACCATCCATAATACGACCGGTCTGCTCATCCACGATCATTACCTTGTTGTCCATGACCACATATTCCACATCTTTTTCAAAAAGCGTGTAGGCTTTTAATAGCTGTGTCATGGTATGGATACGTTCACTCTTTACGGCAAAGTCCTTGAAAAGTTCTTCCTTGAGTTCGGCCTCTTTTTCAATTTCTAGATCTTGGTTTTCAATTTTGGCGATTTCACTACCGATGTCGGGCATCACAAAGA
>JAUICT010000146.1 GCA_030429325.1 Bacteroidia bacterium | reverse complement strand
GTTAAATCGCGCTGCAATCGGGAAATGGGAAGCTTGGCCGATAAATGCTCAAAAATGGCATTGGCCAGACCCAAGTTCCCTTCGGAATTCTCAAAATCTATGGGATTTACTTTGTGCGGCATGGCCGATGAGCCCACTTCGCCCTTTTTTATTTTCTGTTTGAAATAATCCATGGAAATGTAGGTCCAAATGTCCCGATTGAGGTCAATCAAAATGGTATTGATGCGCTTAAGACAGTCGAACAAAGCGGCCATATGGTCGTAATGCTCAATTTGGGTTGTGGGGAAAGAGTGGTAAAGACCCAATTTTTCCTGCACGAACTTTTGCCCGAAGGCTTTCCAATCTATGCTGGGATAGGCTACTTTATGGGCATTGTAGTTTCCCGTGGCTCCACCAAACTTGGCGGCACTGGGGATGTCGTTCAATAAATTGAATTGCTCTTTCAAGCGCTCTACAAAAACATCGATTTCCTTGCCCAAACGGGTAGGGGATGCCGGTTGACCGTGGGTACGTGCCAACATAGGGATGTTCTCCCATTCCTTGGCCAATTCCTTTAATTTTTCAAAGACTTCAAAGTAGGAAGGAACATAACTGTCGTTCATTGCTTCCTTAATGGAAAGCGGAATGGCCGTATTGTTGATATCCTGGGAAGTCAACCCAAAATGGATGAACTCTTTATGGTTCTGTAGTCCCAAGGCATCAAAACGTTGTTTGATGAAATACTCCACGGCTTTCACATCGTGATTGGTGGTTTTTTCAATCTCTTTGATGGCCTGGGCATCTTCAGCAGAAAATGCTTTGTAAATTAAACGTAGCTCCTCAAATTTAGTAGCATCAAAATCCGCCAATTGAGGCAACGGTATTTCGCAAAGGGCAATAAAATACTCAATCTCTACCTGTACACGGTATTTGATGAGCGCTTCCTCGGAAAAGTAATTTTGAAGAGATTCTGTTTTGTTTCTATATCTACCGTCTATCGGCGAAATGGCGTTGAGCTGCGTTAAGGACATTTTCACGTACTGTTTTTGAAAGTGGCAAAGATACTCAAACTCCTAGAGTTTATCGGCCTAATTTGGCCAGCTTGTCCAGTGTTTTTTTGGCACGGTTCTGATATCCTACCGTACCCGTGGCATAAGAATCCTCCAAAATCACGCGTAGTTCAGGGTGTACCCAATCAAATTTTTGCCCCAGATAATATAGACTGGTCATGGAAAATACCTTTGGGGCCATGTTCATGGGACTGATAAGCCAATCGAAACAGGCTGTCAGCATTTTTTCAAGATGTTCATCGGCAATATTTTTGATGAAAACAGGATTCTTCTTTTTAAAATAGGCCTCTGCAACCATTTCACAAACATGTGCCATGGGGCGGATACAGGACTCACACTTGAGTTGGGAGAGACTATTCGTAAAAAGGGTCATGATAGGCAGTAGATAGACCAGTTTTTTTCGCATGAGATGATCAAAGGTCCAACTGGCATTGAATGTCCCTTCTTTATCTTCTCTCAAGACCTCAAGAAAAAGTGCCTCTGTCAGTGAAGGCTGGCGTATCAATTGTTCCACTAGCTGGTCTACTTTGGGCTTGGAAAGTCTACCCGAATTTAATTTGGTATGGAGTTGTTGTTGGGTCATGCGGGATTATGGTTGAAATTCTCTAAAAAGTTGTTCCACTAGTTCGGGAACTCCATTTGCTGCAGTTTTTTCAATGATGGTGATTTTTTCAAAATCTGAAGAGCGTACACTGGGTTTGGGGTCCACAAAAAAGATAGGGGTTGTTCTTGGTGCGTAATGTACTAAACTTGCCGCTGGATAAACCTGCATGGATGTGCCAACAATGATCAGAATTTCGGCTTGTTGGGTTATTTGGGCGGCTATTTCCAGCATTGGGACCATTTCTCCGAACCATACAATGTGGGGGCGAAGTTGATGTCCGTTTTTGTCCAGATCGCCCAGAACCAAGTCTTTTTTCCATTCCAATACATAATCTTCGTCTACAGTACTTCGAACCTTAAAAAGTTCACCATGCAAATGCACAACGTTCGAACTTCCTGCCTGTTCATGTAGATTGTCCACGTTTTGGGTTATTATATGCACATCAAAATACTGCTCCAAATCTACCAAGGCGTGGTGTCCTGCATTGGGGCTTACTTCCAATAATTGCCGTCTCCGTTGGTTGTAAAAATCTAGTACCAATTCCGGATTTTTGGCAAAACCTTGTGGAGAGGCCACCTCCATGACATCGTGTCCTTCCCAAAGGCCATTGGAATCACGAAAGGTCTTTAGGCCGCTTTCAGCGCTCATACCAGCACCGGTTAGGACCACTATTTTCTTTTTGGTCATTTTTTTCTTAATTAGGTGGAAGTTGGGGCTGCCAGAGTTGGGGGAGTCCCAAAAATAGGAATTTTGTTTTTTTCTATCTTGTGAAGTATGCAGAATAATGATTTGCTCACCTATTTGGAAACCTACCTCACCGATGAACGCAAAAAGCGTTTTTTGGATGTGTTGGAGAATCGCACCAAATTTTTAACGGTGGCCATTGAAGATGTGTATCAAATGCACAATACCAGCGCCATAATTAGAAGTTGTGACGTGTTTGGAATACAGGAAGTGCATGTGGTGGAAGACCGTTTTTCAAAACGGTTGGACAAGAACATAGCCGTAGGGGCGGAGCAGTGGGTAGATGTGTGCAAGTATCAAAGTACCGCGGAATGTATTTCAAGATTAAAGGATCAAGGGTATCAAATTATGGCTACTACGCCGCATGATGATTCCCTTTTGTTGCCCGATTTTTTTCCAAAGAAAAAGACGGCATTGTTCTTTGGAACCGAAAAAGAAGGGTTGAGCAAAGAGGTGATGCAGCAAGCAGATGGGTTTCTAAAAATTCCCATGGTGGGTTTTTCCGAAAGCTTGAATGTTTCCGTATCGGCAGCAATCATTATACAGGAACTTGCACACAAGGTCAGGAATTCCAATGTGAATTGGCAACTATCTGAAGATGAAATTTTTGAGAAGCGTTTGGACTGGACCAAAAAGTCCATTAAAAGTGTGGAAGGGATCATTGAACGGTACCTTTCCCAATGAAGTTTTTTGTACATTTAGTTTCTAACCAATTCACAAACAAATGGCTACACTACTTTACATCCTCGCTGGAATTGTGCTGCTCATCCTTATTTTGGGAGCTATAGCGCCCAAGACGTACAATGTCTCAAGATCTATTGAAATTGCCCAACCTAAATCCAAAGTTTTTGAAAATCTTCGTTTTTTGAAAAATCAGGATCAATGGTCGCCCTGGAACAAAAAAGACCCCAACATGGAGAAAAAATTCACGGGAACCGATGGAGAAGTTGGAGCTACCAGTTATTGGAACGGCAACAAAGATGTAGGCGAAGGGGAGCAGGAAATCACAAAGATCGTGGATGGTGAGCGTATTGAGTCCGAACTTCGGTTCTTAAAACCCTGGAAATCCACTTCCGATGCCTATTTGATGACGGAAGAAGTGAATGCCAATACGACCAAGGTTACTTGGGGTTTCTCGGGAAAGAACAAATTCCCCTTTAGCATCATGATGTTGTTCATGAACATGGACAAAGCGGTTGGTAAGGATTTTGAGGAAGGATTGGCGTCATTAAAAGACATTTTGGAAAAGTAGCTATGGAACAGAACATGGTGGGCTGGTTTGAGATTCCCGTTGAAGATATGGCCCGGGCAAAAAATTCTATGAAACAGTTTTTGGGATAGCCATACAGGTACACGATATGGAGGGTACCAAAATGGGTTGGTTCCCATGGGATGAAACCAAAACCGGCGCAGCGGGTTGTCTTATCCAGAATGCGGATTGGTACACGCCCAGCAAAACGGATGGCGTCTTAATTTATTTTGCCAGCACCGATGTACAACAAGAACTGGACCGAGTGGAACAAGCAGGAGGCACAATAGTAAGGTCAAAGACCCAAATAAGTCCGGATGTAGGTTATATGGGCTTGTTCTTGGACTCGGAAGGTAACCGAATTGCCCTGCACTCCAGAAAATAATACAAATTGCGAATTTTTTGAACTTGAAAAATTCTAAGTATGGTTGAAGTCCAGTTTGGTGTTTTCGGAAAAATCATCACTGGCCATAACAAAGGTTGGTATGTCAAACTTGAAGATGATATGGACCAATCTGGAGGATTCTATATTTACGAAATGCCCAATTTGGAAGGAGATAATGGGTTTGATACTTGGCTTGAAAGTAAAGAAGACATCAAGTCGTATTTTGATGAATGTAATTGGAAAATTGAGTGGTTGATAATTGTTATTCCACCAATTCCAAAAGAGCGATATCAAATTCATTGTCCAAGACCACTTTACCTTTGGTGACAATTACTTCGGTGTCTGAATAGGTGTCGTACAGTTTTGTGCCATCTCCAAAGAAACCTTTTACGACAAGTGATTTTTTCCCTTTGGGCAGGTCAAGGGCCACAACCACTTTATCACGATAATCGCCATCAACATAGGTTCGGGAAAACACATAGGGCGATTTGGACAGGCGTTTGTGCCGCCCGGCACCAATGGCGGGGTGGTTTCTTCTGAACTGCCCCAGTTTTTGCCAATGTTTATGGATGTTCTGTATTTCGGCAATGCTGTCCAATTCTTCCCAATTCATAAAGGAACGTAGGGTGGCATCGCCTTCTGTTCCTTCTATGTTGAGGCTTCTGGAAGTTTCATCGCCATAATATACCTGAGAGGCACCCGGTGTCAACAACAATACGTTTGCAGTTTTATAGGGCTGGGTGCGATCTTTATCAAAAGGTGAGCCGTCATCATGGGAGGTAAGGTAGTTGAGGACACTTTTTCCTTTTAATTTGGTATTGAGAAGGCGGTTATATTTCTTAAAAATGGTTTCATAATCTTTGTGTCCATCTTCCTTTAATTCAAAATTGATGAGACTCTTGAACCCATAATTGAAGTAGTCCACTTTTTTGTCGCCAAAATCAAACTCACGACCTCCGGAAATACCATAGTTGTACACTTCACCTACCAGGTAAAATGGATTGTTGTCCAATATTTTGTCTGGATGTTTTTTCTTCCAGGTTTCAAAGGCATAATTGGCTTCTTTGTGTAAGTCTGCCCATGCATTTTCATTTACATGTTTAACGGTGTCCACCCGAAAACCGTCAACGCCAAAATCGTTAATGTAGTCGGTGAGCCATTTAATAATATAATAGCGGGGTGCCCTTGGATATCCTGTCCTTTCGAAGAACAATTGCAGTTCGTCCAATTCTTGGCTCAGACGTCCTTCTTTCTTCCATTTGGCCAATAAGGCATCGGGCAATTCCACAGGTTCATCCGATTCGGTGAGAATGTCGGGAAGGTTTTCGACCAAGGTGCAGGCCGTAGTGGTTTCGTAAGTGGTGAAATCGCAAGTTGGGCCGGTACGTACCCAATCATCTGGCCAAACAGGGTCTTTTTCGGTAACGGGCCCCGTATGGTTGAGCACTACATCCAAAAGAATACGAATACCTTTGGCATGGGCTGCTTTCACCATATTTTCCAAATCTTTCCGGGAGCCAAAATTAGGGTCAATGGCTGTCCAATCCTTGGCCCAGTAACCATGGTATCCATAGGTTTTTCCTGTGCCTTCATCTGTGGCACCGTGGATTTGCTCGACTACGGGAGTCAACCAAATGGCATTGATGCCTAAATCGGTAAAATAGCCTTCTTCAATTTTCTGGGTGACGCCAAGAATATCTCCTCCTTCAAAACCCCTAAGGACAGCAGTTTCCTCCGTTCTGTCAAAATTAACATCGTTTTCGGGGTTGCCGTTGTTAAAGCGATCGGTGAGTAGGAAGTAGATATTGGCCCCTTCCCATACAAAAGGAATCTTCTTTTTAGGATTTTGCTGCTCAACTACCTGCTCTTGTTCAATGGTCTGTGGCTCTTTTTTAGCTTCCCTACAACCAAATAAAGTGGACAGAATGGACATGATGAGAAGTAGTTTTTTCATGCATTGGGATTTTGCCTAAAGCTATAAAATGAATATGGAAAACTAAAATTTATTTATAGCGCAGCGGTACTGTCGGCAAAGTCTATGTGGGATATCTTTTTACTTTCG
>JAUICT010000145.1 GCA_030429325.1 Bacteroidia bacterium | reverse complement strand
ATATGACCTCGCAACCCATATCTACCATTCTGGGTTGAATAATTAAAGGTAGCCCTGAAATTTCCTGATTGGGCCTGATCGAATCTATACTTCCCTAGAGACCTAAATCCATTATAGGCCAAGGAGGCATTAAACCTCTTGGACAGATTGAATGTTAGCAAGGCATCCAAAAATTGTCCCTGCTCCATGGAGGTTTTAAACATCAGTTCTGTCATTGGAGTAGGAACATGGTAATACATAATGTCCTCTACCTCAAAGTACCGGGCGTGTTTGGCCGTTGCTCCCAAACGGGGATAATATGGGTTCTCCGTAAAAGTTCTACCTAGTACATTATAGGGTTGTCCCATATTGGAAAAGGGCATCAACTCAAAATCGTCTTGGCGGATATAATTGTATTTGTACTCCTTATTTATGGTTAGTGTGGTATCTAAAAAGGTAGTGTCCCTTACATAAGATATGATTTTATAGTCTTCAATGAAAACCGAATCTTCCTCTTCAATCTTCTTTTGCATCCTAACAAACCTCTCCCGCTTATCAATTCCTGATGGCTTTATCGAATCTTTTGGTTTTATCTTTAGGGAATCCATTTCCGTTACCTTCAACGAATCCACTTTTTGTAGTTCCAAAGAATCCTTCTTGACAATCCTCAAGGAATCTGCTTCTTTCTGTGGAGGCAATGAGTCCTGTTGTGCAAAGAGAGCTTGTCCCAAAAAAAAGAGCAGTGCAAAAAATAGAAATCTCATTCCATGGTTTTGGTCTGGCAAAGGTATACGTTTTGTTTCTAAAGAAATGTGAAAAGTTTGGTTGTGGCAGATGCTGGAGAGTGGGTTAACAGCCAAAATTTGGCATTACCCTCCCAAGCTATTATCTTTCCCATATATTGAGTAACATGCTTAAAACCCTATATAAGTATCCCAATGAAGCTGGAACCGATGAGGCAGGACGAGGCTGCTTGGCTGGACCGGTAACCGCAGCCGCCATTATTCTACCTGATGATTTTAAGAATACCCTCCTGAACGACTCCAAACAGCTCTCCGAGGCCAAAAGGGATATCCTAAGGCCCATTTTGGAAAAAGAAGCAGTATCTTTTTCTGTTTGCCATGTTTTTCAAGATGAGATTGATGAGATCAATATCCTCAACGCTTCTTTTTTGGCCATGCACCGAGCTTTAGATGGTATGCGACATAAACCCGATTTTATTTTGGTGGATGGAAATCGTTTCAAACCCTACCCATCCATTTCACATGAGTGTATCATTAAAGGTGATGGAAAATTCATGAGCATTGCGGCTGCATCGGTATTGGCCAAAACTTATAGGGATGCGTATATGGCCTCCATACATGAAGAATTCCCCATGTACAATTGGAAAAAGAACAAGGGCTATCCGACCAAGGAACATCGGGAAGCCATAAAAAAATACGGTTTGACAAAATATCACAGAAAAAGCTTCAGACAGCTTCCAGAACAATTAACGCTGGATATTTAAAAATCCTAACTTTGTTTTAAACTTCAAAAATGAGACTTAAGGTACTTATTTGCTTGCTCCCTTTTTTTATCCTATCCTGCAAAACCGAGGTGAAGACCAAAGAATCATTATTGGGCCACCTTCCTCCCAATCCAGCTTTAATTATTAAAGTCAGTAATCTTTCCAATTTTAAAAGCGAACTAAAGAACAATTCCTTTTTGGGAAAAACCAACGGATTCTCTGTTTATAAGGAACTCTTGAGCCAAATGGACGGGATGAAGTATGTTTCCACGGACCAACCTTGTATTCTTGCATTTTATGAAGTGGGCAAGGATAATTATGATTTTGTGCTGTTTGCCGAAAACAGCCCTAATTTCTTTAACGTGGATGAAGCAGCCAACAAGACCATTGAGACCCTATCTTATGAAGGCAAGGACATTACCAAATACAGCTTGGATGATTATGCAGTCTTTGCCATGGTCAGCGATGGCAAAATGGCTCTCTGCTCCTCGCAAATGCTTATGGAAAACATGGTGCGGGCCAAGAACGAAAATCCCGTAAACCCTACCCTTGAGAAATTGTATGCGACATCAGCGATCAATAAGTCGGCTACATTGTTTCTAAATCTGGACGAAAACCCTTCGCTTTTGTCCCTAAAGAATGGGAATAAAGCTTCAAAGCCTTTTTCGGAATGGGTATCGCTCGACTTTACCGCCAACTCGGACGAAGTAAACCTTAATGGTATTGCCATGGCCCCTGATTCCACCAAAAATTTCATCAATTTATTCAAAGGAACAGCACCATTGGCCAATAAAACCCCTCTTTTTGCACCATTGAATGCGCAAGCCATACTGTCCTATACTTTTGATGATTATCAGGTTTTTGCCAAGAACCAGAATACCTATCTCGATAGAACAAAGCCTGTGGACTCTCTCTTTAATACCATTGAAGAAGTGGGCGTAATTTATTTGAACAATCAAAAAGTGGTGCTACTCAACTCCTTTGGCACCGAAAGTCTCACCGAGTTCTTGGAAAGGGACAAGGCTTCGGCCCAAACGTATCAGGGCAGTGAAATCATCGAACTGCAAAATAAAAATCTTCTGTCCGAAGGGTTTGCTCCCTTGGTATCGGATTTTGATTCCAATTTTTGCACCATTCTGGAAAACAGCTTTATTTTTTCCGAGGACAAAGAGGCATTGCAGACTATCATCAACAACCATAGCAGTGGCACATCGTTCAGCAACAGCCCTGTCTACCAAACTGCAAAGACGCCATTGGCCAGTGAGTCCAGCGTACTTTTTATTTCAGGTGGTGATGGAATCGATTTTTTTGCCGATAAGGAATTAGCGACCAAACTTTCCGGTCCCATCCAAAAAACGGATTTAGACGAATTTACCTTTGCCACCCAGCTAGTGGCGGACAGTGATTTTGCACATTTCAACATATTGATCTCCAAAATAGGAAAAACCGTCACCAGCAATACAGTTACCCCTCTTTTTACGCTTGAACTTGATACAGACCTTGCCATAGACCCCCAATTTGTAAAAAACCATAGGACCAATAAGCAGGAAATTGTGGTACAGGACCAAAACAATGTGTTGTACCTGATTTCCACGGAAGGAAAAGTGCTTTGGACCAAACAGCTGGATAGTAGGATTCGCGGCCCTATCCAACAAGTGGATATATACAAGAACGGACGACTACAGTTGGCCTTTTGCACCAGCAACCAGTTTATGATCATTGATCGTAACGGTAAAGATGTGCCGCCATTCAAAATAGATTTTGAAGGTGGCAACTTAAATCCCTTGGCCGTTTTCGATTATGATGGAAAAAAAGACTATCGGTTTGTGATCACCCAAGGAAGAAAAGTACACATGTACAACAACAAGGCAAAAATTGTGGGTGGCTTTACTTTTACCGAAGCAACCAGTCCCATTATTACCGCCCCAAAACATTTTAGGGTATCCAATAGAGATTATTTGGTATTTCAGTTAGAGGACCAAACCCTTAAAATTTTGCACCGTACCGGAAAAGACCGGATAAAAGTGGTAGAAAAGATAGATTTCTCAAACAATGAGGTGTTTCTCTACAAGAACAAGTTTTCCATGACCAACAAAAAAGGGGTACTGCACCAAATAGACACCAATGGAAAACTAACCGCCACCAATTTTAATCTGAACAAAGACCATGGGATGTACGCCACGAGCAACACCTTAGTGTTTATGGACGATAATGTACTCAGCATTAAAGGGAAAAAAGTGGAGTTGGATTTGGGGGTGTACTCCAAACCCAAAATTTTCTACATCTATGACAAAATCTACGTGAGTGTCACCGATATCCAAAGTCAAAAAATATATTTGTTTGATAGCCAAGCAAAACCCATTCCCAATTTCCCAGTCTTTGGCAATTCCCTTATTGACCTTACCGATATGGACAATGACAAAAAATTGGAATTGGTGGCCAAGGACCAAGAAAACTCGCTCATTGTGTATAAAATGAATTAACAATAACTTCACTACGGCTTATACATTAGTTTAGACGAGTTACACATTTTCACCCTTCCAGAGAATGCTTTTTTAGTATCTTGGATAGCATTATTTTGCTCAAAAACCTTAACTAAAACACTATAATGAAAACCTCAAGCAAAACCATCCTCAGTTTGCTGATTGCCCTGATGATTGGCTCCAGTATCAATGCCCAATTCCTGAAAAAACTGGGCAAAAAAGCTGAAAAAGCTGCCCAGCGCACCATTGAACGACGGGTTGAAAAAGAAACCAGCGAAAAGACCGATCAAGCGCTGGACAGTATTTTGGAGCCGGGCTCTGGCGGAAATCAAGCACCCGGCAATCCCCAAACTGGAAACACCCCCTCGAGCACAGGCAGCAATTCAGGAAACAATACCAATACTGGCTCATCAGACGCGCCGCAGACCAAAAACATTATCGTCTACAGTAAGTTCGATTATGTTCCCGGTGACAAACTCATGTTCTTTGACGACTTCTCTAAGGATTTCATTGGCGATTTTCCCTCTAAATGGAACACCAATGGTAGCGGCGAAGTGGTTACCATAGACAATTCTCCACAACGCTGGATGGAACTCATTCCCGGATACGGCATTCACTACATTCCCAATATGCCCAACCTCCCCGAGGAATACACCATTGAGTTCGACTTGTTGACCCACGGTATGGACAACCAGACATCATCCACAGCAGGCATTGAAGTCAGCCTAAGTGATGACTCAAATTTCAAGGCCGGCAACCATTATGTTGAGGCCTGGCTTCCTGTAGGCCAATATGCCGCATTTGGAATACATGCAAAAAACTACATCTACAATGAAGGAACGACAATCAACAGTGAAGTACGGGCGGACATAAGACAGGCTGTACTGAACCAACCCCATATTTCCATAGCCGTGAACAAGGCCCGCTTCCGACTCTGGGTAAACGAGGAAAAATATGTGGACATCCCTCGTTTGGTGCCAGAGAATAAGTTGACCACCCTTAAATTTAATGTCAATGGTCTTAAAGATGGAAAGGAAAAAATCTTTATTTCCAACCTTAAAGTCGCCGAAGGAGGGGTAGATCTACGCAGAAAACTCCTTTCAGATGGCAAGGTATCTACCAACGGTATTCTTTTTGACGTGGGTTCGGCAAACATTCAACCACAATCCATGGGCATCATTCGTCAGATATCGCAAGTATTGACCCAAGAAGCTTCCATGAAACTAAAAATCGTGGGCCATACAGATTCCGATGGGTCGGATGAAAACAACATGAAACTTTCCAAGAACAGGGCCGAAGCTGTAAAAAATGCCCTTATTTCCGTTTACGGTGTGTCCGCAGACCGATTGCTATCTGAAGGAAAAGGGGAAACCGAACCTGTAGGAGATAACAATACTCCTGATGGCAAGGCACAGAATAGAAGAGTTGAATTTATAAAACAATAAGAAAACTATACATTATGAGACACTATTTTCTTGTATTTTTCGCCGCTATGTTCTCCATGGGCATGGCCATGGGGCAATCCAACTGTAGCCATTATTACCCCTTGGTGGATGGGGCCAATTTCCAGTACACCAGTTATGACAAAAAAGGGAAGGAAGATGGCAAGATAAGTTACAAGGTTACGCAGGTAAATGGTTCCGGAGACAATATTAGCGCAACCATGGTGATGCAATTGGAGGACAAAAAAGGCAACACCTACGATTCTGAATACAATGTTACCTGTGATGGGGATAAAGTGAAAATTGACTTTAAGTCATTGATGAACGAACAAATGCTGAGTCAGTTTGGCGAAATGGAGGTAGAAGTCTCTGGAACCGATGTGGAACTGCCCAGCAATCTTGGGGTAGGACAGGAACTTCCTGATGGAAATGTGAACTTACAGATGAAAATGGGCGGCGCCATGAATATGAACATGAAGGTTGAGACCATCAACCGAAAAGTGGAAAAAGAGGAAACATTGACCACTCCGGCCGGCACATTTGATTGCTTGGTCATCTACAGCGAGACCCGCACCAAGATGATGATGGCCAATCAAACCATGCCCTCCCGCGTATGGCTTGCCGAAGGCGTAGGGATGGTAAAACAGGAATCCTACAACAAAAACGGAAAGCTCATGGCCAGCTCTG
>JAUICT010000144.1 GCA_030429325.1 Bacteroidia bacterium | reverse complement strand
GCCTGTACGGCAACACAACCATCCAATTCATGGTTTTGGAGCAAAGGTTCCAAATCCTCGGGCAAAAAGTCCTTTTTAAGGACTCCCATGGTGGAATCTATCCAAGCATGACTGCTAGGGCTATACCTCCAAAAATGTTGATGGCTGTCAATTTTCATCCGCTCCGATCTTATAGTGTTTTCATTTCCTTGGTTTGTGGATATGTATATGAATCAAGTTGCAAGGTGTCGCCCATCTTTTGTTGTAGCTTCACCAAGTCGGCAAATAGTGCTCTCACTTTTTCCTGTTGGTCAGGATGTTCCGATATATCCGACAGCTCATTGGGGTCATTGGTTAGGTCGTACAAGCGAAGCTTTGCGGCCCGAGGGTAAACAATAAGTTTCCAACCGTCTTTGCGGATCATACGCTGTGATTCTTTTTCATAACATCCATATACCTCTGCCAATCCTTCGGTATCTTGATTGATTTGGGGTAGTAGGCTATTGAACTCAATATAATCGGGTTTTTCAACTCCGGCCAATTGCAAGGTTGTGGCCATAATGTCCTGCAGGTATACGTCGTTTTCCACCTTTTTCCCTTTGGGAATGTCTGGGCCCAACACCATCAAGGGTACCCGTACACTGTGGTCGTACATGTTCTGTTTTCCCAGTAGGCCGTGTTCACCCACAGAAAGCCCGTGGTCGGCGGTGAAAAAGATGTAGGTGTTTTTGTCGAGCCCTTTCTCTTTCAGTTTGGAAAGGATCATGGCAATTTGGTCATCCAGATGGGTGGTGATGGCGTAATATTCCTGACGATTCTTTTTAATGGCATACTCGGTACGTGGAAAAGGCGCCAATTTTTCGTCCCGCAGGTTTGGCCCTGCTCCCATGGCTTCGGCATAGGGGTATTTGGGTAAAAACGATTCGGGAAGGGCAATATCCCCAACATCATAACTTTCCACATATTCCCGGGGCGATTGTCGCGGGTCATGCGGAGCATTAAAGGCGATGTACATGAAAAAAGGTTCATCGGCATTGGCCGCTGAGTCAATAAAACCAAGGGCATCGTCCCGAACCAGTTCGGACCAATGCTTTCCGCCCTGCCAGTATCCTCCTCTATCCGTATCCCACGGTTGCCAAAGGGTGTCGTTTACACTTAGCGGTCTATTGTAACCTTCCGGGGTATCAAAGGGCATGCCCCGGAGCGAACGTGCCACATGGTCAAAAATACTATCGGCAGGGGCAGAGATATGCCACTTGCCCGTCATATAGGTTTCATAGCCAACGGTTTTTAGCAACTGGGGCCAAGTCTTGTCGAAATCCTTGTTTTGGGAAAAGGATTTGGAAACCTCTTGGGCACGCCAAACCGACCTTCCACTGATGATCATGGCCCTTGAGGCCACACAAATGGCACCGTTCCAACCGCCCATGTTATAGGCATGGGTAAAGGTGGTGCCTTCTGCCACCAATTGGTCCATTGCGGGGGTGCGGACCTCCGAATTGCCAAGGGCATGAAGGTCGCGATAACTTTGATCGTCCGTAAACAGAAAAATGATGTTGGGCTTTTGCACAGAAACATCCACTTGGTCTTTGGGAGTGTCCTTACATCCCAAAAAGACTAAAGTGCTGATTAAAAGCGCGTATGTTGGTTTGGGCCATTTCATTTTTACCGTTGAAATAATTATTGTCTGTAGGCTTTCGCCGTTTGCGTTGAACTTCCCAGTCCATCAATGCCCAATTCCACTACATCACCCGGTTTCAAGTAAGTAGGGGGCTTTAAGCCCAGTCCCACTCCAAATGGAGTTCCTGTTGAGATGACATCACCGGGCAGCAGGGTCATAAATTGACTGATGTAACTGATCTGTGTTGGAATGTCAAAAATGAAATCCGAAGTGCTGCTGTCCTGCATCATCTTCCCATTCAACTTGAGCCACAGGCGAAGTGCATGTGGGTCTTTGATTTCATCGGGAGTGGCGATAAAGGGTCCAAGAGGGGCGAAGGTGTCACAGCTTTTTCCTTTTACCCACTGACCTTCACGTTCCAACTGAAAAGCACGTTCGCTGTAATCGTTGTGCAATACATAGCCCGCTACGTGGTCCAGGGCCTGTTCTTTGGAAACATAGGATGCTTTTTTGCCGATGACAATGGCAAGTTCCACTTCCCAATCGGTCTTTTCACTGTTCTTGGGGATGACCAAATCATCGTTGGGTCCCACAATGGCCGAGGTGGCCTTGAAGAACAATGCAGGTTCCTTGGGTACGGCCATGCCACCTTCAGCTGCATGTTTGGCATAATTGAGTCCTACACAAACCATTTTAGACGGTCTGCACAATGGAGCGCCCAAACGGGTTTCCTTGGAAACCTCTGGGCAATTGGAACCATTTTTTCCCAGCCAATCTGCTAATCTGGACAGACCATCACCCCCAAAAAACTCCTCATTATAGTCTTGGCCAAAAGCGGAAACATCCAACCATTTGCCATCTTCGGTCTGTACACCGGGTTTCTCTTTTCCTTCTTCACCAAATCGTATCAGTTTCATAGATAAGTGTTCTTTATTTGTGTTTTATTTTAATTTGATTGTAAAGGCAACTTTCCCTTTTAGGCTGGTTTTGGCCGATGACGGAATGGTAAAAACGGTGTCGTCCCCATTCTTCTGCCATTTTACCCTGCCATTGGCCCCCAAAATTGTTGCTTTTCGGATTTTTTCCATAGGAAGGTCTTTAAACACTACGGTGTCTGGGAGCACTTCCTCATTTTCGTCCATTAGATAGATGAGGTACAGGCTTCCATCCGGTTTGGAGGTGAGGCATACCTTTTCAAACTTGTATGGAGCAATGGCCTCGGTGCCATAGATGGCCTCGTTGTTGACATCCATCCAATCCCCAATCCCTTGGAGCAGTTCATAGGCGCCTTGGTCCCATTCGCCTTCTGGACTTGGGGCAATGTTCAACAATAAGTTACCTCCTTTGGCCACAATGTCCACTAAAGTGTGAACCGCTTTGTTTGTGGTCATGTATTTCGCATTGAAGGCATAGGACCATCCGCCCCCAGCGATGATGCAGGATTCCCATGGATAAGGCAATGCTTTTTCCGGAACCCGGTTCTCGGGAGTGAGGTAGTTTTGGTTTTTTCCATGAACGGCCCTGTCCACCACAATGAGGCCGGGTTGTTTTTCCCGGGCTTTCTCCACCAATTCATCCATGCGGATGTCCTGGTTTACGATTCGATGCTTCAGATAGCCATTGTCATTGTTCACCAACTGTTGGTCGTACCAACTGTTGATTTGGGATTTTGGGGTCTTGGCCACCCATCCGCCATCGAGCCATAAAATGTCCACTTTCCCATAATCCGTGAGCAATTCCAAAATTTGGTTGTGGGTGAAATCAATAAATTGATTCCATTTTTCAGGATTGGCTTCGGGTTCATAGTTCACGTTTCGGTCCCTTGGCGGATAATAGGGGTCCCAATAACTGGGGTGGTGCCAATCCGGTTTTGAAAAATAAGCGCCGGCCCAGAGTCCTTCACCACGGAACGCATTAAAAATTTCCTTGGTGATATTCGCCTTGGGGTGGGTACTGAATGGGGTTTTGGAATCGGTGACTTTATAATCCGTGTATTTTGAATCGAACATACTGAAACCATCGTGGTGCTTTGTGGTGAACACTACATATTTCATTCCGGCGTTCTTGGCGGCATTGGCCCACTTTTCCGGGTTGAACTTTACAGGATTGAAGGTGGTCTGAAGCCCTTCGTATTCTTTCTTGTAGGCAAAGTAATTATCTGGATTGTCACCTTTTTTTCGTTCGCACCAGCCATATTCTTCCGGGCAGATAGACCAGGATTCCACAATACCCCATTGGCTGTAAGGTCCCCAGTGCATCAGCAATCCGAATTTCAAATCTTGCCATTCGTCCAGCTTTTTCAGGACCAAGGGGTCGGTCTCAGGGACATAACGTTCATCCTCATAAACGGCTTGGGCGGAAAGATTTCCGATAATCATCAAGAGACAAAGGGTAGCTATAGTTTTTAGTTGGGTCATGTTGTTGTGTATTATGCGTTCAATTTGATAAAACCACCATCAATGGGAAAATCCGTGCCCGTAATGAACGAGGCTTCATCAGAACATAGATAAAGTGCAAGACTGGCGACTTCTTCAGGTTTTCCCATACGGCCAATAGGTTGGGTCTTGGACAATTTTTCAAACATTTCCTTTTCATTCCCCGGATAGTTTTTGGCCAAGAAACCATCCACAAAAGGCGTGTGCACGCGCGCAGGGGATATGCAGTTGCATCGGATGCCATTTTCCACATAATCCTTGGCTACGGAATAGGTCATGGTTAGTACGGCCCCCTTGGTCATTGAATAGGCAAACCTATCCGGAATACCCACCGAAGAGGCGATTGAGGCCATATTCAGGATTACCCCAGAACCTTGCTCCTTCATTTTGCCAATAACAGCATGGATGCAGTTGTAGACTCCTTTGATGTTCACTTGGTACAGCCGGTCCATATCAGCTTCCGAAGTACCTTCAATATTGCCCACATGGGCTATTCCGGCATTGTTGACCAAAATATCCACTTTAGGGATTTCGTTGATGACTTGTTTTACCTGTTGGTGATTGGAAACATCGCATTGGTGGAAATGGGCAATGCCTCCCAAATCTTGTATTTCTTGGGCGGTTTTCCCTCCTTCTTCACTATTGTATTCCAAAAGGTGGACCGTGGCCCCATTTTCGGCAAACTTAAGGGAAATGGCCTTTCCAATACCACTGGCACCACCAGTGATCAAAGCTATTTTTCCTTTTAAATTAAATGCGCTCATCTGTAAATTGATTTTAGTTTGAAGCCGAATTGTTCTCGTCGGTAAATTGTGCTATCTGTTCCCAAGACTTCCCATTCATGGGCATTTCATTGGATTGGTTGCTGCCCGGAGTGCTTCGTCCATTGCTAATCAAGGACGCCATCTCTGCTTTTAGTTCCTCCACGATTTCGGGATATTCATCTTGAAGGTTTTGTTGTTCCGCTATGTCAGTGGTCAGGTCATATAATTGATACGCTGGAAGATTTTTTTCTTCCTCTGAATTTGGTTTGGGCGAACTCCATCCTCCGGAACCCGGGGCAAAAATCAATTTCCATTTTCCTTTTCGCAGGGCAAAACTGCCATTTATGGAATGATGGACGATTGAAGTACGTCCGTAATTGGATGAAGGGGAATCCATCAATAAGGGAAGCATGGAAAAACTGTCCTCACCTTCATTTTCCTGAGGTTGAGCCCCTGTAATCTCGGCAACAGTCGCAAAGAAATCCGTGGTGCAGATGGTCTGGTCCGAAGAGCTGCCCGGCTGCACTTTTTGAGGCCATTTTACAATAAAGGGAACTCGATGGCCTCCTTCATAAATATCTGCTTTATGACCTCGGAACACATAGCTGGGGTCGTGTCCTTTTTCGGCTAAAACCGCAAAATCCGCTTGAGGGGAGCAACCATTGTCGCTGGTAAAGATGACCATGGTTTCCTCTTCAATCCCGGTTTCCTTTAAAACTTGGGACAGTTGTCCCATATAATCATCGATCATCATCATAAAATCCGCGTAGGGATTTATGTCGCTCTTTCCCTGCCATTCCTCAGTGGGAAGGATGGGCGTATGCGGTGAGGGCAAAGCCAGATATAAAAAGAAGGGTTCTTCTTTGTTGGCCCTTTCCTTGATATGCGCGAAAGACTTTCTAAAAAAGTTGGGGGTCACATCTTCATGGATAAAATCCTTGGAGGTAGGGCCCTTGCGCCACCAGGTGTACTTTCCGGTATCTTCCGTGATGGAATCCGGAACCATGGTGGCCTTCCCATTTTCAACATAGACATAGGGAGCCATATCCAAGGAGCCTGAATGGCCATAGGCATAATCAAAACCAAGGCTGTTGGGGCCGTTGGTAATAGGCTTTGAAAAATCGATGTTATTGAAATCTTCGTGGTTCCATCCTTCCCCAAGAGTACTGTCGGTTGATTTGAGTGCCCAATCCCAACCCAAGTGCCATTTTCCGATGAATGCGGTGTGGTAGCCCTGCTTTTTGAGCAAGGAAGCCACGGTGGTCCTCTCTTTTGGGATGAGTGCTTTTGAAGCCCCGGTGAGCACACCGCTTTTCAATGGGCTTCGCCAGTTGTAACGACCAGTAAGAATGCCATAAC
>JAUICT010000143.1 GCA_030429325.1 Bacteroidia bacterium | reverse complement strand
TCAATGAGAAGAAAATTGAAAAATAAAAACTAAGTTTAACCCACGGATAGATCAAATCTGGGCAGTTCGTTTACCCTGGTCAGTTTCATCCGGCGAAGGTGGGTCACTTTACCCGGCTTATCCAATATGCCCGAAATGAGTGGTTTTGAATTTCTGGAATTCATGGCCCTCGAAAGTTTTCCGGAAACCAATGAAGTACTGTTGGTCACTTCTTCCGAATCAGAGGCTGATCGTGAGGAAGCAGAAAAGTATAAAAAATATGTAAAGGAGTTTATTTCGAAGCCATTGCGTATTGAGCATTTGGAAGACTATTTGCAAGGCTCTTACAAAGCCAAGTAAATGCTTTAGAAGAATCACATAGTTCCCCTTTGTGAAAACCCATAGCATTGAAAGAAAAGCAGGTAAGAATAAACAATGACAAGGAAGCCTTTAAAGCAAAGAATGATGCTGTATGGGCCATGGATAAAAATTTTCTGCTAACGGCTTTCAACGCCCCATTCAGCGAGAGATTTAAAGCGGAGTTTCACAAAGAACCCCATTTAGGAATAAATTTAAGACCCTATTATAGGAAAAGTATCTTTTTTAATACTTGTGAGCAAGGCTGTGACCGTGCATTGGATAGATTTGCTACCACAGCAAGGCAGTCTATAGGGTACAATGACAGTACGGAAGTTCTTGAATTCTTCTTTCAACCCTATATGGATGCTTCGGGAACAGTAGTGGGATGTTGTATTTGGCAAAAGAGCATTTCAAAGGAAGTTGAGAATGTGCTCCGACTAAAAGAGATTGAAAGAAAATATAAGGAAGCCCAACAGATTGGCAACATGGGGCATTGGAGTTATGATGTTTTGAAGAACGAGATCACTTGGTCCGATCAGGTCTTCAAGATTTATGACCAAGTCCCAGGCGAGTTCCAAGCCAACTTGGAAACGTTGATGGAACTTATTCATCGCGAAGATCGAGAGGCATTCATGGAGGATGTAAAACGTTGCATGGAAGAAAAATTACCCCATGACATTACCAATAGGATTATTGTAGGAGATGGGGGGATAAGATACCTGCACCATAAAGGACGGGCATTTTATAATGCCGATGACGAGCCCATAAGAATTGCGGGCATTACTCTGGATGTGACCAAGGAAATACTGGCTAATCAACAGATTGTTCAACAAAACCACGAACTTCAAAACTTCATCAGAATCATATCCCATAATTTAAGGGGACCTATATCCAACCTATTGATGCTGTCCAAGATTTATGAATTTGGTAAAGATGAAATGAACGATGATTTGGTCAGGAAAATAGAGCAAACCACCGAAGCTCTGGATCAGACCATCAAAGATCTTAGTCTTTCACTTTCACTCAAAAATGCAAGCAGGGAGCAATTTAAGGAGGTCAGTATGGGCCATGTCATGAAAGATGTGGATGCCCTATTGGCTGAAGATATAAGCAAGTCCAAAGCTGATATTAGAACGGATTTTTCGAAAGCGGACACCATATTCGGGCTCAAAGGCTATCTGGTGAATATTGTGTACAATCTTGTTCTAAACGCTATCCATTATAGCAAAGATGGGGTTGCTCCAATTATTGACATCTTTACTGAGGAAACAGAAGATGCTATAATTTTAAATGTTTCAGATAACGGTATTGGCATGGATTTGACCCCAGAGCGTGAAAGGAAAATTTTTGATATGTACGGAAGGTTAAGTGGAGCAACGGAAGGAAAGGGATTGGGATTGTATTTGGTGAAAACCCAAGTGGAAGCCATGGATGGAAAAATTGAGATAAAAAGCGAAAAAGATATAGGTAGTACTTTTTTGGTGTCTTTTATGAAGTGAACGATTTGAAGCTTTTCCTTAAAACGGTAAATTATTAACGTCTACATTTCCACCTGAAACAATAACCCCTATTTTTTTGTCCTTGAGCTGTTGCTTTTCAGAAAGAATGGCAGCCAAAGCGACGGCGCTTGAGGGTTCGCAGACAATTTTCAACCGTTCCCACATAATCCGCATGGCCTCAATGATCTCACCTTCTGTGACCCGGATAATTTGGCTCACATAGTTTTGGATAATGGGAAAGTTGCGATCACCCAAGTGGGTTTTTAGCCCATCCGCAATGGTATTTGTGGTGCTATTGGTTTCAATGGTTCCGCTTTGCAATGAACGGTAGGCATCGTCCACTTCTAGGGGTTCTCCACCCATTACCTGACAGGAATTTCCAAAATAATGTACAGCCAGGGCAGTTCCGGCAATCAGTCCACCACCGCCTACGGGAGTAACAACATAATCAAGGTTGGGGTAGGCCTCCAATAGCTCTTTGCAGGCAGTTCCCTGTCCCAAAATCACATTGTCATCGTTGGAAGGATGTATAAAAGTTGCACCATGTTCTTCTTCTATCATTTTTGCTTGTCTTTCCCTTGCCTCTAGGGTTGGGTCGCATTCAATAACGATACCGCCATAGCCCTTCACGGCATTTTTTTTTACCTGTGGTGCATTTTTGGGCATCACAATAAAAGCTTTCACACCTAGACCTTGTGCGGCCAAAGAAAGTGCTTGGGCAAAGTTTCCCGAAGAATGTGTAACCACCCCCTTTTGCTGCAATGCTTTGGGTAGTTGCATAATGGCATTGGCAGCCCCACGCATTTTAAAGGCGCCCATCTTCTGGAAGTTCTCGCACTTAAAAAAAACGGATGCACCCACCATCTGGTCAATAAGGCGGGAGGTAAGCACGGGAGTGTTGTGGATATAGGGTTTTATCCGTTCATGGCATTCAATAAGTTGGTGCTTATCCATTCAATTGCTTTGGTGTACAATGGCATAAAGATAGCGACCCCCAATCAATTTATGATGAAGGAAAGGAATGTTCCCTTGTTTTGGCTTTGGTAGTTGTTCCCTCCATGCCTATTTCGGGAATGACCAATAGCGGAATCTGGGTGTGGAAGGCGGTTTTTTTAACTATGGGCTCTCGGGTCATTTTCTCCATTTGGCTATGCTGATAGTTGAGCATTGCCAATAAATGAATATCGAGCTCCTTAGAGAATATTTCCAAAGTTTTTGAAACAGAATGAAGTTCGGATACAGTATGAATGTAATGCTCAACATCCTTTAAATATCTGCGTAGCATATTCAAATTGAACTGCTGGAGTTCCGATAAGGCCTTGATGGTGTATTGTACATGAACGATTCGAATAGTGGCTTGGAACATTCTGGCCATTTCCAACAAAGGGGCAAGTTCTGAAGTGGTGTAGAACCGGTTAAAATCGGTGGCAAATGCAATTTCCGTAGGTGAAATAAAATTAAAATGGCGGGGTATTGCCAAAATGGGACATTTTTTTACACTCTTTATAATCCGTACAGTATTGCTTCCCATGAAAACTTCTTCAATACCGGAGGCTCCCTTGGTTCCTGTGATCACCAAATCGATGTTGAATGTGTCCACAATCTCTTTTACCTCTTCAGAGAGTAAGTTAAAGGAGCTGATGGTTTCAAATTGATGATAGGGATTGTTAAACTGTTTTTGGATGCGCTCCACAGTTTTTTGCAGTCCCAACTCGGAAGAATCACGAACCGCATCAACAATACGCTCCCCATCCACCATTTTGGCCATAAACCTACTACTTGGAATTATGGGGGTGTATGTATTCAACAAATAAAAAGTGCACTGCTTGTTGCAGAACAGTTGCATGGCGTATGTTATGGCATTCCATGCATTTTCCGAAAAATCCGTAGGTATTAGAATCCTTTGCATCTGGGCAGCTTTTATATAAGGTAAAATTAAGCGTGCAGCCCAGGGGATACTATGATAAATATCAGGTTTTAGGAGATGCTAAAAACCTTCGACCATCTCCAATAGTTTTTTTTCGTCTTTGATGCCGATTTTTTTCCCCGAGGTGTGGATAAGACCTTTTTTCTTGAACTCGGAAATAATCCGGATGGCCGATTCCGTAGCGGTGCCAACCACATTTGAAATATCTTCCCGGGAAAGGGTCAAGGCCAAAAAGCCATCTTTGTCCTCGCCAAAATTCTTTTTCAGATACAAAAAGGCCTCGGCAATGCGTTGCTTTACGGTTTTTTGGGAAATGTTGACGATTACATCATCGGCCTCTTTTAAATCATGGGCCATGTGGCGAAGCACTTCCAAGGTAAAGTCTGGGTTTTTCTGAAGAGTATGGGTAATGCTCTCTTTGGGAATAAAGCAAACCTCCATATCGCTTACGGCAATGGCACTAAGATTGGTGCTCTCCTCGGCAATCACGGAACGTTGTCCGATAACCTCGCCTTTCGAGGCTAATTTTACAATCTGATCTTTGCCGTTGGCACTAAGTTTGGAGAGTTTGGAAACCCCGCTACGAACACAATAAACCCCATTGAGTTTATCACCTTCCCCAAAAATGGACTCCCCCTTTTTTAGAACTTTGGTGGTTTTGGAATCTGAAACTTGTTTTAACTCTTCCTTGCTCATGGCACGCAAGGAGTTGAATTGCCGTACAATACAATTTTCACATCTACTTTCCATACCGTTGACTGATTTACCTGACTTATCAAATTTACGGCTTATAATTAAACCAATAACTGATAAATGTCATATTTTTAAGAGGAAGAGTATTACAAATTTGCACTAGGTAAAGCAAATGTAAATGGCAAACACAACCTGTTATCATTGTGGGGATGAATGTGGGAAGAACGGGGTGCAGTTTGATGAAAAGGAATTTTGTTGCAATGGTTGCAAGACCGTCTACGAAATATTCTCATCAAATGGCCTTACAGCATTCTATGAGATAGAAGCAAAAGCAGGGACCACACCCAATGAACTGCGCGGTAAATACGATTTTCTGGACAATCTGGAAATTGTAGGACAATTGGTGGAGTTCAATGAAGAGGGAGTGCAGGTGGTGAGTTTAATGATTCCTTCAATTCACTGTAGCTCCTGTATATGGGTATTGGAAAACTTGAACCGTCTGCATTCGGCGATTACAGTTTCCCAAGTTGACTTTCCCAAGAAAACCATTAGGGTTACCTACAAAACAGAAGATTTTTCTTTGAAGACCTTGGTGTTGCTGTTGGGAAGCATTGGATACGAGCCCAATATATCCTTGGAAACCTTGGAAGGAAAGAAGAATGTGGTAGACAGGTCGCTCATTTACAAATTGGGCGTTGCCGGATTTGCCTTTGGCAATGTAATGCTGCTTTCCTTTCCCGAATATTTTGAGGTGGAGGAGTTTTGGTTGGATCAATACAAAGGCGTGTTCCGTTGGTTAATGTTCGCCTTTTCCCTACCTGTGGTTTTTTATGCTGCGCAAGATTATTTTATTTCGGCTTACAAGGGATTACGCTCCAAGCTTTTGAATATAGATGTGCCCATTGCCTTGGGGGTTCTCGTGCTTTTTTTGCGCAGTACTGTGGATGTAGCCTTGGATTTGGGTTCAGGATTCTTTGATAGTCTTACCGGACTTGTTTTCTTCCTATTGCTTGGAAAGTTTTTTCAGCAAAAAACCTATGCGTATCTTTCCTTTGAGCGCGATTATAAATCCTATTTTCCCATTGCGGTCACCCGATTGGATTCCAATGGAAATGAAGAGAACATCCAAATACATAAAATACAGAAAGGTGATCGTATTTTGGTTCGCAGTCAGGAAATCATACCAGTGGACTGTGTCTTGATCAAGGGAACTGCCGAGGTTGACTACAGTTTTGTGACGGGAGAATCCCAAGCAGTTTTTAAGGAGTCCGGAGAAAAACTTTTTGCCGGCGGGAAACAGCAATCGGGGGTTTTGGAAGTTGAAGTCTTAAAATCCGTTTCGCAAAGCTACCTGACCCAATTGTGGGGGAATACGGTTTTTTCCAAAGATAAGGCCAGTCAATTCCAGACACTCACCGATAGCATTGGCAAACGTTTTACCGTGGCTGTGCTTACCATTGCTTTTCTGGCAACAGCTTTTTGGTTGTTCCATGATTCCAGTATGGCGCTCAACGTCTTCACAGCAGTATTGATTATTGCCTGTCCTTGTGCCATCGCTTTGGCGGCCCCATTTACATTGGGGAATATGCTTCGCATATTTGGAAGACATAAATTTTACCTCAAGAACACGAATGCCATTGAGCGTTTGGCCCAAATAGACATGGCCATTTTTGATAAGACCGGTACTTTGACCACCAATCAAC
>JAUICT010000142.1 GCA_030429325.1 Bacteroidia bacterium | reverse complement strand
TCTTTTCAATCACTTTTAGGGGGCGGTCCACGGCAAAGTAGCGGCCAAAGGTAAAGTCCATAAAGCGGAGGTCGTACTTGCCATTGGGCAGTTGGGCAAAGCGCATGGTGCCCTTGTAGAGCACTTCGCGGTAGGTAATGCCCAGTAGCCTAAAATTGCGCAGGCGTTCGGTATTCCGCACATCCAGCCGCATAATGGCAAAGTCGGAGATGTTTATATAGAGGCGGCCCTTGAACTCGGCACTACTCCGCTTGGGTTCGTAGTCTATCACGTACACTCCAGCATCGTCCATTTCGGCATAGCCGGCGAGGGTAAACTCGTACTTTCGGGTCTTGGAAATGAGGTCCAGTTTGCTGTCCTCGTTGTAGTAGAGTTCGGTGAGCAATTCCTTGAAAGCGCTACGCTGGGCATCCACCAGTCCAGAAATGGTGTCTTTTTCCACTTCGTCCTGTAGGTTTTGGGCCTCTTCCTCCGCCATTTCGCTGAGGATGGAATCTACCTGCACCTTTTGGCTAAAAATGCCCGATTTGATTTTCAGGTAGGAGTCCGGTTTTATGTTCTGCGTAAAAATGGTCTGCATGCGCTCGCCCAGTTCCTCAAAGGAACCCACTTGGTTCTTGTCGTACAGGTCGGCCGCCTTGATGATGTCCAGTTTGTACTTGCCATTGTGTTTGTATAGGTCGCCCAGACTTTCGGTATAGGTTTTGGCATTTCTGGGGATGGATTGGGCCAAACTATCGATAAGTTCTTTGTTGAGCTCGGCGATGGTGGATTTTTCAAACCCGAAGTCCACCTTGTTGATGGTGGCCAGCTCGGACTGTCGTAAAAAGAAGCGTTGCTTTACGGGTGCTTTGTTGATGTTCTGCGGAAGACGCTCCACCATTTTCTCGATGATCTCGTCCACGGTAAGCTCCTTGTCGAACACGTACACGCCGCTGAGTTCTATGGCCTTGGGTTGAAGGAGTACCACACTGTCCTGCAATTGGGAAAGAGGAAAGCCCTTTTTGGCATACCCCATGGAGGAGATGTAAATGGAATCGGGCGCAGAAGTGGCTTCCAAGGTAAAGCTGAAACGGCCTTCATCGTTGGTAATCGTGCCCTGATGCTTGCCGTACTGCACCGTGGCATACGGAATGCCTTTTTGGGTCTTGGCATCCACCAGTCGGGAGCTGATGGTCTGGGCGGTCATGGGCAGGGCCATGAGGAAAAGTAACACTGGGAAGATCTTGGTGTTGGGCAAGGTCATCTGTTCGTTTTTGATGTGTTTTCTATAAAGACAGGGCAACTGCTAAAAGGTTGCACATGGGTTAGACGATTTAGGAGGGGATTTGTAACAGGGAATTTGGGGTTTGACACGAATGCTACGAATTGTCTCGAATATCCTTTGTCATTTCGAACGAATGTGAGAAATCTATGGTTGGTTCAGATTTCTCAATCGATGCTTTGCATCTCATGTCGAAATGACGTTTTTTTTGGTTTGACACGAATGCCACGAATTGTCTCGAATGCTCCATGTCATTCTGAGTGAAACGAAGCATCTTTTTTTGGGTTGAGATTTCTCAATCGATGTTTAGCATCTCATATCGAAATGACGTTTTTTTTTGGTTTGACACGAATGCCACGAATGCCACGAATTGTCTCGAATACCCTTTGTCATTTCGAACGAATGTGAGAAATCTATGGGTTAGTTGGGATTTCTCAATCGATGCTTTGCATCTCATATCGAAATGACTATTCTTTTGGTTTGACACGAATGCTACGAATTTACTCGAATGCTCTATGCCCAAACTTTTAACCTAGACCTGCTCCCTTGCCACTACTACCATTTTGTAGACATAGTATAGAGGTACAAAGCCATTGAGTACCCATAATCCAATAAGTAACTGAACATCTGCAGTATTGATCCAGCCTTTTATTTTTAGAAGAATGATTCCGGTGGTAATCAAAAAGGCCATTACAAAACAAAAATTCATTACTGAAAGCATCCGTATTGCCAATGGGTATAACTTTGGGGCGTTCTTCTCGGTCACCTTTACTGGGTAATTCATAAGCCAAGGCTTTAATTTGGTAGCAATAAGGCCCATTGCAAGATATAGTCCCGCACTGAGTATGGGAATGGCCCAAAGCGATGATTTATGACCATAGCCATCTACCCGCCCTTGAAAGTTGAAATGCGTAGGAATAGTTTCGGGAAGGTCAAAATAGACCCCTAGCACCAAAAAAATGTTGAAAGCTATCACCATCCACCCAGCACGATACAATTTTTGGTCTATTGGGGTGGGTTTTACCTCTATTCTGGGTTGTTTTTTGAACAGGCTCATAAATCTTCAATGGAGGTTGGTGTATTGTTCGCTTTCTGATCCAATAATTTCTTGAAGAATTTCTGAACGGCCTTGGTGTCCGATATAACTTTGATATAGTAATGGTCCATATGGATGGAGTGCACGGCCATGTCTCCTTTGTACAGCGTTAATTTGTAATAGGGGATAACGAGTCCGTAGGTTTCCAACAGCGACCTGAATCGTACAATAATGCCCTTGGGCCTGAGTTCTATGTTGCAACTGTTAAGGTTGTTGTCCAAAATAAGCAGGTTCTGGATTTCCACACTGGCCTCGGTGATAAAGAGTTTTGGGGAGCCAATCCCGCCTATGGCGAATCTTTCCCTTATGGGAAAAGGTTTTCCTACCGAAGCATCAATTTTTCGGGCGATGTCCTTGTTGGAATAAGAGACGTTCAGAAGCATGCCTAAAAATACTCAAAATTGTGTGGATGTGTAATGTTGCGTGGCAGAAATAGTAAAACAAAAGCGCAAAAAAATGTGTAGTTTTGCGGGCTGAAATGCTTTTGAGATGAGTTTGCAGAACGATTTGAGCCTTAAGGTCATTGCGGCCGTAAAAGAACTGTACCAAGTAGAACTGCCTACGGTGGAATTTCAACCTACCCGTAAGGATTTTGAGGGGGATATCACCGTAGTGGTGTTTCCCATGTTGCGCTATGTGAAGGGGAATCCGGTACAAATCGGCAGCCAAATAGGGGATTATCTGCAGGAGCATGTAGATGAAGTGGCCAAATGCAATGTGGTACAAGGTTTTTTAAACATCGTTATTGAAGATAGTTACTATCTCAATTTTTTCAATGGCATTAAACAGGAGACAAACTACGGGTATGTAAAAACACTTTTGGATGGTGCGGTAATGGTGGAATATTCCTCTCCCAACACCAATAAACCGCTGCATTTGGGGCATATCCGAAACAACCTGTTGGGGTATTCCGTGGCCGAAATCTTAAAAGCTTCGGGAAAGAAAGTGTACAAGACCCAGATCATCAATGACCGAGGTATCCATATCTGCAAAAGCATGTTGGCTTGGCAGAAATTTGGGGAAGGTGAGACACCAGAATCCACCGGATTAAAAGGTGATCATTTAGTTGGAAAGTACTATGTGGCCTTTGACAAGGCTTACAAGGAGCAAATTGCAGCATTGGTTGCCAGTGGAATTGACAAGGACCAAGCTGAAAAGAAAGCTCCCATTTTATTGGAAGCCCAAGAAATGCTGCGTAAATGGGAAGCGGGAGATGCTGAGGTAGTGTCGCTTTGGAAGAAAATGAACGCTTGGGTATATGCTGGTTTTGATACCACCTATAAAAACCTTGGAGTAGATTTTGATAAACTTTACTACGAGAGCGACACCTATCTGTTAGGTCGGGATGTAGTCAAGGAAGGTCTGGAGAAGGGGGTCTTCTTTAAAAAAGAAGATGGCAGTGTGTGGATCGATCTTACCGATGAGGGATTGGATGAGAAAATTGTGTTGCGTTCCGATGGTACCGCCGTCTATATGACGCAAGATATTGGAACGGCCATTCAGCGGGTAACGGATTTTCCGGATATCAATGGGATGGTATATACCGTTGGAAATGAGCAGGACTACCATTTTAAAGTGTTGTTCCTCATCCTGAAGAAATTAGGGTATACTTGGGCGGAACAATTGTACCATTTGAGCTATGGTATGGTGGATCTCCCCAGTGGAAAGATGAAGAGTAGGGAAGGTACCGTGGTAGATGCGGATGACCTGATTACCAACATGGAGGAGACCGCAGAGACCATTTCGGCAGAATTGGGCAAACTGGAAGGTTATTCCGAAGAAGAAAAGCAGCAACTATACCGAACCATTGGGTTGGGGGCTCTAAAATATTACATCCTAAAAGTGGACCCCAAAAAACGGATTTTGTTCAATCCGGAGGAGTCTGTGGATTTTCAAGGGAACACGGGGCCTTTTATTCAATATACCTATGCTAGGATTCAATCCATTCTGAGAAAAGCCAATTTTGATGTCTCGACTGCGCTCGACATGACATTTTCCCTTCATGAAAAGGAGAAGGAGCTGTTAAAGGGTATTCAGCAGTTTCCAGAAACCATTCAATTGGCTGCTGAAAACTACAGTCCGGCCCTTATTGCCAACTATACCTACGATTTGGTGAAAGAATTTAATTCCTTCTATCAGCAGGTGTCCATTTTGGGCGAACCTGATGAAACCAAAAAACAGTTCAGGGTACAACTATCCCAAAAAGTGGGGGAAGTGATTCAATCCGCTTTTAGATTATTGGGTATAGATGTTCCCGAGCGGATGTAGCCTTTTGTTGTTCCAAAGAAAACGAAAATCAGTTTCTTTTTTCAGATATGGGCGTCACCCTGAATTCATTTCAGGGTCTCATGTTATGGGAATGAGATGCCGAAACCAGTTCGGCATGACACTAAGGTTCAATTGTCATTCCTTACCTAATACGGATTTTTTTGGATTCCTGCCTTCGCAGGAATGATGTTTTGCCTTAATTTAAAAACTCACCCTAAAACTCACATTTGGGGTAATGCCCAAGGAAACACTTTCCACAGCTTCAATTTGGTCTTCATCATTAACACGGTAATACCGGTTTAAACTATTTTTACGGTTGGTCATATTGAGCAATGAAACTCCAGTGGTTGCCCGTATCCTTCTGCCCATATCAAAACTATAGATTGCAGAGGCATCTGCCCTAAAATACTCAGGTAAACGGCTGCTGTTGGGCGATTGATAGTTGATTCGGGCCGGGAAAAAGGAATTGTCCAAAGCCTCGTCCCCATCCAAGGGTTCGGTGTAGGGCTTTCCAGTACGGTAGTTTATGCCCACACTCAGTTTTAGGTCTTTGTAATTATAGGTTCCCGCAAAAGTTATGGTGTGGTGTATGTCCAAATTGTTGGGAAATTTGCTAGGCACTACCGAGTTGAATGTATAATTGTTTTTGTTGTAGGCATAGCTCAACCAAGTGCTATAATTGTCCCCTCTTTTATTAATGAGGAATTCAACGCCTTTTACATCATAACTGCCTATTTCCCCGCTAAATTGGTTTTGGTTCTGAAACCCTTGGGTTCGGGTGCTGATGCCATCCACGTTTTTGTAGAAACCTTCAAGGCCTAGATAAAAATTATTTCGTTCATAATTAATGCCTAAGGAGCCTTGTTTGCTCTGGGTGATGGGTAAGGTGTCGTCATCCGATAAGGTCCATCGGCGTTTTTCTATGCCTAAAAAGTTTTGTTCCAAATCTATGATCTGGTGAGTGGTCTGGCTTTTGAATTCCCCCAACAACTCTGCCCGAAGATAATTGGCCAGTTTGAAGTTGAGATTGATACGGGGTTCCACCAAATATTTGTTGAATGTATCCAGGTTTTCAATAAAATTGACCCGGGCCCCAACCCTACCTATGAACTTGTTTTCGGAGGAGTGATATTTAATTTCGGTGTAGGGGGAATGAATACGGATAACGCCCTTGATATTCGTGTCAAAACTAGGTTGGGTAACAAAGGCCCTGTTGATAATGCCGGTTTCTATGTATTGAAAACCATTGGTCCATTGTAGATGATCTGTGAATTTGTATTCGGTGTTCACTTTTACTGCCCGTTCATCCACAATGTTTTTTTGCTCCAGTTGCTGTATCTGATTGTCAAAAATGCTTTGTGCGTCTAAGTTGTATCTGGAATAATACACATTGAGTTGGGAAGAAAAGTTGCCGGACCAATCACTCAACAGTTGACCCCCAATGGAGATATTGGTCTGCTCCAAGATGCTTTGTGTGGTTTCATCATTGGTCTGGTCGGTTTCAATATAATTTAAATTGTTGTTGATGTGGATCGC
>JAUICT010000141.1 GCA_030429325.1 Bacteroidia bacterium | reverse complement strand
CGATTCCGCCTTGGATTGGTCCATTTTCCTGGCCGATGTAGCCTCCGAAGTTTCCTTGGTGCACCGAAGGAATGAATTTAGAGGAGCTTTGGACTCTGTGGAAAAAGCAAGGGAATTGGCAAAATTAGGCAAGATCCAACTTTACACCGAAGCTGAGGTGAAGGAAATCCATGGTAAGGAAGACCTTCAAGCTGTTGTGATCAAATACAACGACGAGACCAAGGAAGAGAGCTACGTGGAAACCGATTACTTCATTCCGTTGTTCGGTTTGTCCCCAAAGCTGGGACCTATCGGCAATTGGGGCTTGGAGATAGAAAAGAATGCCATCAAGGTGAACAATGCCAAGGATTACCAGACCAATATCCCTGGTGTATTTGCCATTGGTGATGTAAATACCTATGAAGGTAAATTAAAGTTGATTTTATCCGGTTTTCATGAAGCGGCAGTGATGTGCCAGTATGCCTATCAGATTATCAACCCAGATAAGCGCTACGTGATGAAGTATACCACAGTAGGTGGTGTGGAAGGATTCGATGGGTCCAAAAAAGAAGCCAAAAAAGAAGTGGTACAGAGTATTTCATAATAGATACTGATTACTAAAGTAAAGACACCCTCCAAATGCTTTTGGAGGGGTGTTTTTTATAGATGGTGCATAGAAAATAGTCGCTCTTTTTTTGCTTTTCAGTCAGGAGTGCCTTTATTTTGTACCCTAGTTCATTTATAAACTGAAGTGGTTATCAAGAAAGGTGGAGGGAATGGACCCTGTGAAACCTTAGCAACCCTCGGCTTCGAGAAGGTGCTACATTCTACCCCTGTCCGGAATGGTACTGAACATGTTTCAGTATGTTTTCAGGACTACATGGAAAAACCGTCCATGGGTAAGGGAAGGATAACAAAATACATTCCTGTTGTATTTCCATATTTTCTTGATACCGTTTTATTTCCTGTATAGGGAGATTGTGTAGTTATGGAAAAGATTGAAGACATTTTACAAAAACGTATTTTGGTGCTGGATGGTGCCATGGGTACCATGTTGCAACGGTATAAGTTCGAGGAAGAGGATTTTAGGGGAGAGCGCTTTAAGGATTGGGAGCATCCTTTGAAGGGGAACAACGATTTGTTGTCCTTGACCCAACCTAAGGCCATAGCCGATATCCACCGCAAATATTTTGAGGCAGGCGCTGATATCGTGGAAACCAACACGTTTTCGGGGACTACCATCGCCATGGCCGATTACCACATGGAAGATTTGGTGTACGAGCTCAATTACGAGTCGGCCCGGATTGCCAAGGAGGTGGCCAACGAGTTTACCGCCAAGGAACCCCATAAACCCAGATTTGTGGCCGGGAGTATAGGTCCCACCAATAAAACGGCTAGCATGTCGCCCGATGTGAATGACCCAGGCTTTAGAGCCATTTCCTTTGATGAACTTAGAGAGGCATACAAACAGCAGGTGGAAGCCTTGTTGGATGGTGGTTCGGATTTGTTGCTGGTTGAGACCATTTTTGATACCCTAAATGCAAAAGCGGCACTTTTTGCCATAGAAGAAGTCAAGGACGAACGTAATATTGAAGTGCCCATCATGGTCAGTGGGACCATTACGGATGCGTCAGGGCGTACTTTGTCTGGACAGACGGCAGAAGCTTTTCTGATTTCGGTTTCCCATATCCCCATTTTGTCGGTTGGCTTTAACTGTGCCTTGGGAGCCAAACAGTTGGTTCCCCATTTGGAGGTAATTTCGGCCAAGTCAGATTTTGCCACATCGGCCCATCCCAATGCCGGTTTGCCCAATGCCTTTGGGGAATATGATGAAACCCCGGAGCAAATGGCATCACAGATAAAAGAGTATTTGGAAAAAGGATTGGTGAATATCGTAGGCGGTTGCTGTGGAACTACTCCGGAACATATCAAGGCCATTGTGGAGTTGACAGAGCAATATTCACCCAGAAAATTAAAATCGACCCATGAAACGCATGCATAACATAGTGATGATTTTAGGAGTCATGATGACCTTGGCTTCCTGTGGAAAAAAGGAAAAGACCGAGGAAACCATTTCAACCCCAATTGAAGGAGAAAAAGGTATCATCGGCACATGGAAACTGGTCTATGGTGAGATAAGGACGGAAGATTCGTTGGAAGTAAAGGATTTGTCCAATACCGAGTTTGTAAAGATTCTGAATGAGGACCATTTTGCCTTTTTCAATCAAGTGAAGGATACCGCAGATGGATTTTATGGCGGTGGTGGATCCTATGTTTTGGATGGAGACACCTATGTGGAACAATTGGATTATGTGGGGGTGAAGGAAATAAGGGGGCACGAGTTTACTTTCAATGTGGAGATCAAGGGAGATACCTTGATTCAATCCGGGATTGAGGATGTGCCCGAAGCTGGCATCAAGCGACATATTGTGGAAAAATATATTAGGATCAAGTAAGGAAGAGATACATGGCCCAAACAAGAGCTTTAAAACTATCAGGTCTGGAACCGTTGGTCGTTACCCCGGAAAGTAATTTCATTAATGTGGGGGAGCGAACCAATGTGGCGGGCTCCAAGAGGTTTCTTAGGCTTATCAAGGAAGAAAAGTTTGATGAAGCCCTGGAGATTGCCCGCCATCAGGTAGAAGGAGGAGCACAGATCATAGATGTGAACATGGATGATGGATTGATCGATGGCAAAGCTGCCATGGTCAAGTTCCTGAATCTTATCGTATCCGAACCCGACATTGCCCGGGTGCCTATCATGATCGATAGTTCCAAATGGGACATCATCGAGGCAGGTCTCCAAGTGGTACAGGGGAAATGTGTGGTCAATTCTATCAGCCTGAAAGAAGGGGAAGAAGAATTTATACATCATGCCAAACTCATCAAGCGGTATGGGGCGGCCGTAATTGTCATGGCCTTTGATGAGGTAGGACAGGCAGATACCTATGAACGTCGAATCGAAATTGCCAAACGTTCCTACGATATCTTGGTCAACCAAGTGAAATTTGCCCCTGAAGATATCATTTTCGACCTCAATATTTTTCCTGTGGCAACTGGAATGGAAGAGCACAGGCGCAATGCCCTTGATTTTATTGAAGGCACCAAATGGGTACGTGAAAACCTGCCCCATTGCAGTGTAAGTGGAGGGGTCAGTAATGTGTCCTTCTCTTTTCGTGGGAACAACCCCGTGCGTGAAGCCATGCACTCCGCTTTTCTGTTCCATGCCATCAAGGCTGGAATGAATATGGGAATCGTAAACCCTGCTATGCTGGAAGTATATGACGATATCCCGAAAGACCTTTTGGAACACGTTGAGGATGTTTTGCTTGATAGACGGGATGACGCCACGGAACGCCTTTTGGAATTTGCCGAAACCGTGGTGGGAACTGCCAAGGAAAGCAAAGTGGACCTGTCATGGCGGGAAGACCCCTTGCAGGATAGGATCACGAGGGCTTTGGTGAAGGGAATAGACCAATACATCATTGAAGATGTGGAGGAAGCCCGTCAAAATGCCAAAAGACCTTTGGAGGTCATTGAGGGGAACCTAATGACCGGAATGAACGTGGTTGGGGATTTGTTTGGAAGTGGAAAGATGTTTTTGCCCCAAGTGGTAAAATCGGCCCGGGTCATGAAGAAAGCAGTGGCCTACCTTACCCCATATATTGAGGCGTCCAAGGATGCCAATGCCAAAGCGGCCGGAAAAATATTGATGGCCACCGTGAAAGGGGATGTCCATGATATTGGAAAGAACATTGTTAGTGTAGTACTGGCCTGCAACAATTATGAGATTGTGGATATGGGGGTTATGGTACCGCCAGAAAAAATCATCAATAAGGCCAAGGAGGAACAAGTGGATATCATTGGTTTGAGCGGATTGATCACGCCGTCATTGGATGAGATGGTCTTTTTGGCCAAGGAAATGGAGCGCCAAGATTTTGAAGTTCCCCTTTTGATCGGTGGGGCCACTACCAGTAAGGCCCATACCGCGGTTAAGATTGATCCCGTATACAGCAATGCAGTGGTACATGTCAACGATGCTTCGCGGGCGGTGACCGTGGTGGGCGATTTATTGCAGACCGAAACCGCTGATGCCTACAAAAAGGCTATTAAATTGGATTATGAAAGCTTTAGGGACAAGTTTTTGGGAAGGTCCAAACAGAAAACCTATTTAAGCTTGGAAGAAGCCCGAAAGAACAAACTCCAAATCGAATGGAAACAAGAGGATATTGTGGTTCCCAAGCAACTTGGGATTGAGGTCTGGGAGGATTTCGACCTAAAAAAATTGAAAGAGTTTATAGATTGGAGCCCCTTTTTCAGAAGTTGGGGGTTGCATGGAAAATATCCCGATATCCTCACCGATAAGGTTGTAGGGGAACAGGCCACGGAACTTTTCAAGGATGCCCAGACCATGCTGAAGAAGGTGTTTGATGAAAAATGGTTGACGGCCAAGGCCATCTTTGGCTTGTTTCCTGCAAATCAGGTGAACGATGATGATATTGAGCTTCAGACAGGGTCACTGGATGAATCGAGTGCAGGCGGGAATGATACAACCATGTTCAGGACACTTCGGCAACAGCTCAAAAAGAGGGATGGCGTGCCCAACATTGCCCTTGCGGATTTTATCGCTCCCAAGGATAGCGGCCTGCAAGATTATATGGGCTGTTTTTGTGTTTCCACCGGTTTTGGGACCCAAGAACTTGCGGCTGATTTTGAGAAAAAGCACGATGATTACAATTCCATCATGATCAAAGCCATTGCAGACCGTTTGGCAGAGGCCTTTGCGGAATATCTGCATAGACAGGTACGAACCAAATTCTGGGGCTACGCTGCAGCAGAATCCCTGTCCAACGATGAGCTTATTGAAGAAAAGTACTTGGGAATCCGTCCCGCACCGGGATATCCGGCCTGTCCAGACCATTTGGAGAAGATTACCATTTGGAAATTGCTCGGCGTTAAGGAGAAAATAGGGGTGGAACTCACTGAAAGTTTGGCCATGTGGCCGGCGGCCAGTGTAAGTGGTTACTATTTTGCGCATCCGCAGGCAAAATATTTCGGATTGGGAAAAGTACAGCAAGATCAAGTAGAGGATTTTGCAAAACGAAAGAATATTGAATTGGAGAAAGCCCAAAAATGGCTGGCTCCCAACATAGTTGAAGCATAAGGTATGAAAGTAACCGACCATATTAAAAAAGCAAAAGGGAAAACCCTTTTTAGTTTTGAGATCATTCCTCCGGTAAAGGGGAAGAGCATTCAGGAGCTGTACGACAACATTGATCCCTTGATGGAGTTCAAACCCCCATTCATTGATGTGACCACCTCGCGGGAGGAGTACGTATATATTGATCGCGATGGGTTGCTCGATAAAAAACTGACCCGGATGCGTCCCGGTACTTTAGGTATCTGTGCATCCATCAAACACAAATATGATGTGGATACCGTTCCCCACGTCCTTTGTGGAGGATTTACCAAAGAGGAGACCGAATACCTTTTGGTGGACTGTCATTATTTGGGAATAGAGAATGTGATGGCGCTACGTGGCGATGCCATGAAAGAAGAAAAGTATTTTGCTCCAACACGAGGAGGGCATCAATACGCTTCGGAATTGGTGAAACAAATACACGATATCAACGGTGGAAACTATTTACACGAGGTTATAGAGACTGATGACTGTGCCAGTTTCTGTATTGGAGTGGCCGGGTATCCGGAAAAACACATGGAAGCCCCTTCCTTGCAATCAGATTTGAGACGATTGAAGGAGAAAGTGGATTTGGGCGCGGATTATGTAGTGACCCAAATGTTTTTTGACAATCAAAAATTCTTTGCCTTTGTGGAAGCAGCAAGGGAAATGGGAATCAATGTGCCTATTATTCCGGGGATTAAACCCATTGCCGTCAAAAGGCACTTGCAATTGTTGCCCCAAGTGTTTCGAGTGGACATTCCGCAGGATTTGGTGGATGCGGTGGATGCCTGCAAGACCAACAAAGACGTGCGCCAAGTGGGTGTGGAATGGTGTATTCAGCAATCCAAGGAACTCAAGGAAGCTGGAGTGCCCGTTTTGCACTATTATTCCATGGGAAAATCAGATAATATCAAAGCAGTTGCCAAGGAGGTATTTTAATTTCCTACTTTAGCGGCCCATGAGGCACCTACTTTTTTTGGTTATTGTTTTCTGTGGTTATTTTGGATTTTCCCAAAAAGGGGA
>JAUICT010000140.1 GCA_030429325.1 Bacteroidia bacterium | reverse complement strand
CCGATTTTACCACCGATGAGTTTGCTTCACGGATGAACCTGAGCCGGATGCAATTGCATAGAAAGCTAAAATCCCTATTGGGGGTTTCCGCCACGGAGTTTGTCCGTAATGAACGATTGAAAGCAGCCGCGGAACTTCTGAAAAACCCGAAACTCTCCATTGCCGAGGTGGCCTATAGCTCAGGTTTCAATGAGGCGACCTATTTCTCCAAATGCTTTAAGGATATTTACGGCCTTTCCCCATCCGACTTTCGGAAGACTACTTGATCTCCCTTATTTCCTAATCCCTTGCATGCCTTTTTAAAGGGAGCATTCCCCATGTTACATATACCCATGGTATCTGTTACATAGTTACATGATGCTGTCCAAAGCATCCCATAGCTTTGGAACAATGAAGTCAAGAAACGGCAAACCCCTGCACTATAGAGGGGAAATGGACCATCTCCCCAATACTAGGATCTATTTGAACATAAAGTATTTGGAAAAGGGCCATTATGAACTGAACATCATCAACAAACATAAGTTGATCAAGAAGATACATTTCAACAAAAAGTAAACACATCATGAAAACAAAGACAATCATCCTTATTCTTCTGGGAGGAACATTGCTGATTCCTTTACAGCACACCGAGGCGCAGTTTCTTAAAAAGTTGGGCAAAAAAGCCAAAGAAGGCGCTGAACGTGGAGTGGAACGAACCGTGGAGCGCAAGGCGGAACAAAAAGCCGAGGAGAGTACGGAAAAGGCCATTGAAACCGTTTTTGGCGTTCCCAAGAGTGTAATGGACAAAAAGGAAACTAACGAGGGAAATGATATTGAAGGCACTTGGTATTATGAATCCCTAGAAGGAGTGCCCGGCTACGAAAACCTGAACGATTGTGGCAAAAAGTCCAACATTACCTATTCAGCCAACAATTATCATGTCCAGTTTTATGATAATGACTGTAATCTTCTTACCGATAGCGGTGGCACTTTTCAGTTGGAAGACAACATCATGAAAGTTACTGCCGAAGCAAAGGATGAGATGAGCACAACCAAAATAACCACCACCCAGACCATTATGGAACAGACCCGAAACCGCTTGGTCATGAAAGATGATATGACCGGGGCAGTGGTGACACTGGTAAGGGAAAAGGAATAATTAATCAAAATCAGTATGGAAACCAAAAAGATTTCAATCGTTTTTGTTGCAGTAATGCTCCTCATGGCCTGCGGGCAGTCAAACAAAAAAGGAGGGGATGTCGGTTCAGAAGGGAATGTGAAAAACACCGCCAAAAGTAAAGTAAATGCAAATGGCATTGACCTTGAGCAACATGGGGACTACACTAGCCTTTACGCCTCCAGCTCCCAATGTAAGTTAACGGCTGAAGAGGTGGCAACCCTCTACGGTATTACCGTTGCGGATATCAAGGAAACCTTCAATGGTCCCAGCGGTCAAGGATATTTATGCAGTTACAATCTAACGCTCAAGGATGGCAGCCAATCCGTTTTTGGCCTCACATTCTTTCAGAAACCCATGTCCGATGTACGGTCGGAAATCTCAAGTTGGCAATCGGGTTCTTATGAGAAAAAATTTTTAAGGATAAGCAATTCAGGCGATCACTATATCTGGAAACATCCCAATCAGGGGTATTTCATCCTTCAAAATCCAAACTACGCCAATGGGATCCAAATCCGGTATAGAACCTTGTTCAAGGTGGACAAGACCCAAAGCGAATATCTGGAACAAAAAGGTATTCAGGCAATTGATTACTTAATCGAAAAATACAAGAACTAATATCATGAAACAGATAAAGATCATATTATTGTTCGGTTTTCTCTCCCTGGGATGCCTTCAAGCATTTGCCCAGCCCTACACGTTGGACAAAGCCATAAAGCCTATTGAATTGATGCTTTCGGAAGATTCCCGAGTTGGACATGAAGGGGAGAAAGGGATGGTGTTCTTCAATCGAATGACTGATTCTACCATGTATCATTTTGTGACCGGACATTCCATGTTCCAATTTTTGGATGTTTTGGTCACCAGTTTGGATGGTAGCCCTTTGGAGGTCAGTTTAAACCAGGATATTTGGAACGATGAGTACAACAAAAAAAGCACAGCCTCGTCCCCGGACGGAATGGTTCGGTTTCAACTCAGGGCAGAGGGCAAGTTTGGCATCAAAATAGAGACGGACAATCCCACCAACTCACTTTACAACATTACCGTGCTGGCAAGTCCAGAAGAAAAGAGTTATCTGGGCAGTGCCTTTAGAAAAATCAAACCGAGTGAGATGAAATCAGGAGGTGATGCAACGGTCAATACAAGTACAGGGGCCGTATCATCAGATGGAAATGACAACAGCGGAAAAGGCGGTGGTTCTTGGCTCTACATTGCGTTGGGTGTGGCACTTCTGGTCATTGGGGTGCTTGCTGGGAAACTAATGGGCAAAAAGGGAAAGAACACAACAATGTTGTTGCTCTTCATCTTCTTGGTTCCCCTTGGCGCAACAGCCCAAAATTATTGGGAAGGAAATGTCATGACCATGGAGCAATTTGAAAACTGGAAAACCCAATTCGAGCATGATCAAGATATGTTAAAAACCGAGTTGGAGGTGCTCAAAAGTGAAAGGGCCGGTATGAAAAAGGGAATTGAAAACCTAAACAAGACCCTTTCCAATATACGATCCACATGGGCCACAGTTAAAAATCTGTACAGCTCATATACGGGATTGAGTTCGTGTATCAATTCCACGCCCCCGGCCGGTGCACCTAGTATTCCATCCATCTGTACCGAAATCTCAATGGGCGAAGATGGTAAAATATTGGAGGATGAGGACGAGGGCTGCGCAAGCTGTTTTGTGGAAGCCCGGCAAAAGTTCAATGAGAGACGCTATCTTTTTGAACGTTTGGCCACCATCTACAAATGCACTAAAAAATTCACCAATGCGGCCATAGCCTTTGGAGACAATGCCTCTGGAGTGCATGGTGTGGCAGGTTTGGCTTGGCAGGGCGAACGCATCAAAATACTAAAATCCGTGGAAGACCTTGAGAAAGCATACGATAAAAAATATGCCGAAATGCTGCAAGACCTGGCCGATGCCATGATGGAACTTAACGTATGCGAGGCCAAATATGGCGTGGAGGATTGGTACGATCGCTTTGGCTACATGTATTTTGAATTTATGAAAGAGAAATATGCAAGAAAAGACTGAGTTATGAAACCTTTTGTGCCGATACTGATTTTTGCCTTTTGCATAACCCTATGGTCCGGCTGCAAAACCCAGTCTGTGGGAACGGTCATTTCCAACACCAACACGGACATTGTTGGTTCTTGGGAGGGATGCGATGGACGCGAGGTAACCTTCACCCAAGAGGAAAATGGCGAGATATATGGTCGATACACCCAATTGGGCGGACTTAAAAAATACAACTTCTCCCAAGACGAAATAGGGTATCAAGTGATGAAACAAAGTTCGGGAACTTACACAGGATCGGTAAAATGGCGTAGTACCACAGGTGCTGAGACCTGGAAAAAAGTGACCATCACGATTGAGGGAGATACTTACAAGGATGACAGCTCGGATGGTTGCAGCAAAAACATGAAACGCATTATACGGTGATGGAAAGATGGATCTACATAGCGATGGTCTTGGTGGTCTTTAATTTTTCATGTAAAGATGAAGAACAGGACAAAAAAGGCACACAATCCGATGAAACAGAAACAGGAGCATCGGATACCGAAATCACCAACAGTGAAGAGAATGGCGATAGTCCTTCGGATTTGAACCTAGAGGATATGTTTAAAGGGGATGTGGATATTGAAGGTGCGGCCATGGTCTTTTCCCAAATGATGGGAACGATCTCCATTGAGAAAAAAACGCTTGTCCAAGCCGATATTGACTCCTTAAAAAGCCTTTTGGAACAGCATCCCAATTTAAGTCAAGCCATCGCTGTTAAAGAAAGCACGGTGGATGTGGACTTTTCAAAACTTTTAGAGGCTATGTCCGAAATGGAGGCAAAAGACCTCAATACCCTAAACGCCATACTCCCCAAAATTACAAGTTTAGGGGGTACTGGTTCTGGGAGGCCGGATCATCCGTTTGCCGGCACTTTTTTTGAGCAGGACCTCAAAGAAGTTTCCAGTGGAAGCATACAAAAAAGGGTGGAGAACAAAAGATTGTACCAAAATCTTAGGGATGCCAGTCCAGAGGAGGCCAAACAACAATTGGCCGATCATTATGGCATTGACCTTGAAGAAGTAGAACTCCTAAAAAGCATTGAAAAGCAATCAGACATTCTCAATGAGAAGCAGGCCCAAGATCTTACCGACCCTGTTTATAGCAATGCAGTGGAGATGGCTCTTGAAGATTCGAATACATCTTCAAACTTTAAGGCATTGATCAACGAAAACAAAGAAATGCAAAAACGAAGTGCAGACAAGTTCCTGAAAAAGTCATCCAGTGCCCGGGAAGCCTTTTATAAGCTTAATCCGGGATGGTACTCAGAGACGTCGGATGAAATCGGGAATACCTATGCCGATACGCGAAACAATCAAATATATCTGCCCTTGGGCAAGCGTTCCTTTGCGGATGCGGTAGTTGATTTTGACCCTGGAAATGGCGGTCAATATCCAGAGGGTGCCCTTAACGAACCCGATTTGACCGTGGAACTTGCCCGGCTCAATCAAGCCAAGCCGGAAATGTGCAGCATTGGCTTAAAAGGAGTGCTTACACTGCAATTCTTGGACAATGCCATTACTGATGTGAATGGCCCAGACCTTTATGTATTTGAAGCGGGTGCCATAGAACCTACGGTTCTGGAGCTGTCCAAAGATGGAAATAATTGGATTGAGGTAGGCAAGATCGAGGGGGGTACGGCCATGGTGGATATCCATGACTTTGTAAGACCAGGAGAAACCTTTACCTACGTCCGCCTTACCGATTTGGAAACAAGAAGTGGCGTTCCTGGTGCGGATGTGGATGCTGTGGCGGCCATTGGCGGGGCGCTTCGGTTGAATCTGGACAGTTCAGTATTGTTTGAATTTGGGAAGTACGACCTAAGACCGGAAGCAGAGACATTGCTTGTGGAACTGATTCCACAGATAGAGGGTATGGGCAAGGGAACCATTGTGGTGGAGGGCCACACGGACAACGTGGGCAGTACCCAAGCCAATAAACAACTTTCCGAACAACGGGCCAATAGCGTTAGTACTCTATTGAAAAGTTTGATGAAAGCTTCGGCGGACCATTTTAGTTGGGAAATAAAGGGTCTTGGAGATACCCAGCCCATAGCGCCCAACGATAGTGATGAAAACCGGCAAAAAAATCGTAGGGTAGAACTGCTGGTATTGCCTAAATAGGGCAATAGAGGGTTGAAATAGTATAAATCAAAAAAACAGAAAAAATGAAAACTTGGATTACCACAGTAATGCTATTGTTTGCTTTGACCATTTTTGGGCAGGGTGATTGCAGTACATATTACCCTTTTGGCGAGGGTACTGTCTCCGAATTTGAATCTTATGACAGAAAAGGCAAGTTAGAGGCCAAAATGAAGTACACCGTGAACAATGTATCCCAAACGGGAGGGGCCACAACGGCAACAATCAATTCAGAGTTATTTGACAAGAAAGGACAAGTCATTATGACAAACGAGTTTGATATGAGATGTGACGGTTCCACTGTGACCATGGACTTCAAATCGTTGATGAACTCTGCAAGGATGCAACAGTTTCAAAATGGGGACGCAACCATCACTGGCACCAATGTGGAGATTCCCAATACGCTAACACCTGGACAGACCCTGGCAGATGCTTCGGTCAACATTGCCATGGACATGGGGGCCATGAAAATGAACATGGAGAGCCGGATAACCAATAGAAAGGTAATCGGCATGGAAACCATAACCACCCCCGCAGGTACATTTAAGTGCGTGGCCATTACACAGACCTCACAGGTTAAAATGATGGTGGCCAATCAAAAAGGGATTCAAAAAACATGGCTGGCCAAGGGTGTGGGCATGGTAAAGAATGAATATTACAATGCCAACGGAAAATTGCAGGGTACCACGGTGTTAACGGCATTCTCAAAATAATATCATCAAGGTACGGTTCCCATGGAAAGGGAACATCGCTAGACATTAACCATTAAAAAGCCTATTCACCCCTGATAGGTATTCCTTTCTAGGACAGGGGCTAATTATGAAGACTCTAAAAATATTCATTGTACAAATGCTGCTCCTTGGTCCATGTTTGGGTCAGGCCCAGTTTGTGCCCCAAAAGCCCGCTACG
>JAUICT010000139.1 GCA_030429325.1 Bacteroidia bacterium | reverse complement strand
ACGAATGAAGTACGGAAAACTGATCATAGAACAAAAAGAGTTTGTATTGTTGAAAAGGTATACCAACCTTTCTGGGTTTTACAAGGATGATACGCAGTTTGAATCCGCAAAAAGGCTATCCAAAGAGTTGGATACAGCCAAGATTTGTCACGAGAACGAAATGCCCTATGACATTGTTCGTTTCAATTCTTATGTAACGATAACTTCTGGGGATGGCTGGCAAAAACGATTTCAACTTGTAATGCCCAAGGACAAGGATGTAAAGCAGGACAAGATTTCTATTTTGGCCCCCATGGGATCTGCGGTTGTTGGTTATGCAGAAGGAGATGATGTGGTCTGGAAGTTTCCTGCTGGGGAGAAGAAGTTGGTAATTGCCAAGGTGGAACAAACAGAGGAAACCTTGGATTTAAACACCTTAATATGAACCCACCTACTTTTTACATGCATGATACGATAGAACAAATTCTCCAGAAGCGGGAACATATCGAAATCAATGAATGGATAGAAGAGCTTGAGGCTATTGAAAAAGAGCTCCAATATGTACTGAAAGTACAAGAACAGTTATTGGAAAATAAGGAGTTGGATGGGATTTTGCGTGTGTTGCGCAGGGAGAATACCATACTTTTGGCAAACCTGAACCGATATCTAATGGATAAAGCCAAAGCAGTGGAATGTGACACGCTGGAATGTGATATGTACCACTTACACCACCATGAAAAAAGCAGGGGCATGTTCAGGGAACATTTAAAAAAGTTCAGGAAAGCAAAGGAAAGTGTGCTCTTGGGTGTTCTTGGGAAAAACAGGGCCCATCTTGCAAAATGATTTGGACAATGTAACATGCGGCGCTATTGATCAAAGGTTTCTAAAACCTCATCAATTTGGGCAAGCAAGGATTGACTATTGCGTATTTTTCTTATGGTAAGCATAAGTTCCTTAAACTCTATTTTGCTAAAGGAAGGAGCAGGTGTGGTGTTCAGAACGCTGCGGATAGGGTGGTAAGGACCAATACTGAAATTTAAGGTCCAATCATTGATTTCAATTACAGTGGGGCTACTTTCCACCAATACATGAAATTCATTGGGAATGGGATGGGCGGTTTTTTGCAATGTGTCGTTGGTAATCGGTTTGCCGATCTTAAAATCGTCCATCACTTCCATAATGTGCAATTCATTTAATTTTTCACCGATGGCCACCAATTTCCAAAAAGAATCTTTGTTTGGTGGTGTTGGGATCAATGCTGTATTGGACCAACAAAAATTTCCGTATTTAGACCGAAGATGGGATGCATGCATTGTTGCATAACTATAATGGAAAAGGTCTTCAGTGGAAAAAGCATTCTTATAGTCCTCTCGGATTTGAGGGTTGTTGATAAAGCATACATTTCCAGTAAATTCCCCATGATCATAGTCTAATTCCAGAGTCTCGATGATTTGCTGTAAAACATCTGGGTGAACTTCTATCCATTGCTTTATAAAATCAGTCAACTGTTGACTGTGCAATGCACTTGGATATGATTTTGGAAAAACAACCATGCTTTTAATCAATCAATTGATACCAAGGTAAAGATTAATGGCCATCAATGAAAGAAAGGATGTATTGGGTAGATGTCGCATCAGGGTTGCTGATTTGACATAAAACTTTTCAGATACTTTAGTAAATAATGGAATCCGAAGCAATTTTGGGAAGGGTATACCCGCCATAATCGACATTCATTCCTTTGCGGATTTCTTTTGGACCATCGGAAGGCAACGAAGTCCCAAAAACATACACTTTTTGCAGGGATGGGAAATTCTCCAATTTGTCAAATACGTTTGAAGTGATTTCGGTATGGGTCAGGTTGAGGTGTTTCAAATGCAAAAGATGAGAAAGCTCCTCAAGGCCTTGGTCTGTGACTTTGGTTTGACCCAAGTTCAACACGGTCAGGTTGGCCAAATGACCCAGATACGGATAAATGGAATCGTTTATGGCCGTATTGGACAAATCCAGTTCCACTATAAAATCGTTTATGGGGGTCAAGGTCAATGTATCTGTCAACGAAAACCCAGGTTTATTGATTGCGGTGACCCGTAGCCACGGTGAATCCTTGCTGAGGTACTCCACATGCAATCCGGTTTCCTTTACAGCACGCAGACTATCCAAGGGCAAGGCAGTTAAAGTGGCCTCGGGATAAAAATCTTCTGCATTCTTGGGGAAGAAGGGCTTAAAAAGACTTTCGTCCAATCCATGGGATGCAATGCTACCTTCAAAAGGGTGTCCTGCCTCGATCCACGCTTTCAATACGGCAATTTCCTCCTTGGACAATTGCTCTTTTTCCTTTGGGGGCATATGGCCATCGGCATCTTTGGGAGAAACAACCCGGGTAAAAAGTTCACTGCCATCGGGGTTTTGGGCCATGATCACCTCCCCATTTTCACCTCCGGAAAGAATATCGTCCATATGGTGTAGGCGCAGCTCGCCTTTGGCCTGTTTGGGACCATGGCAGCTTACACATTTATTGTTGAGGATGGGATGTACCACTTCGGCATACAGGTCGGCATTCTCCCAGGATTCTTCGGTCAATGCTATGGGGAGTTCTTCAAAAACCGGAATGCCCAGTGCTTTTTTAACCCCTCGTGGAAGGGGTTCGGTCAGGTACCCTTCACCATGGGTGATGTTGCCCCCTTTATGTCCTGTGATGGAAATCAACACCAACCCTAAAACAATCATAATGGGAAAAGACACTTTTTGCAACACCGCTACGGAATCCGACCTCCATTTCAAATACAAGGCAAAGCAGAACACGGCCGTGATGATCCCAAACCAGAGGTGCCCCTTAACGGTATCAAAGCTATACCCTTCATTTTGGTATAGCAGGAATCCACTTATGCAGGCCAAGACCGAGACAATCCCCGCCCATAGGAACAAGGTGGACAATAGTCGGGTGTACTGTTTTGTCTTACGGTCGGTCCAATATAAAAGTACGCCCAGTACCAAGAAACCTATGGGCAGGTGTACAATCAAAGGATGCAACCGCCCCAATAGCTGTGAAAGAATATCCATTTAATCTATGCCGAGTCTTTGTTTTATAATGTTCATCATATAGACATTGGCTTCCCATTGGTCCGATACGGGAAGTTGGGTATACGGAAGGGCAGGCATATAGTAAGGTGGGCCAAATTCCGAGGTAACTGTCATGGGGCGATCGTTCTCGACCCAAAATTTTCTGATGACCTTTTCCCAAATGTCCAAATGACGGTCAACAGCCCTTTTCCACTCTGGAGCTTTGGGGTCGTTTACTTGGGGACTCTCGGCATGGCCTACCCGTGCATGGATATGGTCGGTCTTTGCAATTACATCGGAAAGCATGGCATCCCTGCCTTCCAATAAGGATTCATGGACCACCATCCAATGGCTGATATCGGCGGTAAGACGTAAATCGGATATCTTTTTTAAATAATCCAATGTGACGGGTAAGGTGTAACTGAACCGCCCGCGATGGGTTTCATGATAAATGGGAATACCTGTTTCCTTGCTGATGGCATTGGCCGCTTTGATAAATGCGGTATTCTGTTCCATGGTGAAAAAGTCGCTACCGGTTTGACTGTTGATCACCACAGGCTTCCACGACACCAATACATGCAACTTCTTTGTATAGGCCTCCAAACTTTCCTCAAAGGGAAGACTGTTGTCGGTGCCATGCATTAAATTAAGCTGTAGGTCATGTTTTTTCAATGCAGCTTTGAGTTGCTGTTGACTTTCTGCTTCATTGGGCAGCCAAACATCAATACCATCAAAACCAGAGGCTTTGGCCCGTTCACAAAATGCATCCCAACTTAAAGTGTTTCCCCAGTTGGTCTGAAAAAAGAGGATTTCCCTTTTTTGTGGATAGAGGGTAGTGGCAAAAAGAATCATTATTAGATAGAGGTGTTTTTTCATGAGTATGTTAAAGTTTGGTTGCAATTACGCTAATATTTCTTTGATGACTTCCCCGTGTACATCGGTCAACCTAAAAGGCCTTCCCTGGAAATCAAAAGTGAACTGTTCGTGGTTGAATCCGAGCAAGTGCAGCATGGTGGCATGGACGTCGTGTACTGAGACTGCCCCATCCACTGCGGAGAACCCAATTTCGTCGGTCTCCCCATGGCAAGCTCCTTTTTTGATACCTCCCCCGGCCATCCACATGGTAAATGCATCACCATGGTGGTCCCGGCCCATAAAGCCCATTTCCTTGCCTTCCCGGTTTTCTTTCATGGGGGTACGGCCAAATTCACCGCCCCAAACTACCAAGGTATCATCCAAAAGACCACGTTGTTTTAAATCCAATAGGAGAGCGGTCATGGGTCGGTCTATTTGTCGACATTTGTTCCGAAGTCCCAAATCCACGGCAGTACTGTGGTCCGTTCCGTGGCTGTCCCAGCCCCAATCGAACAATTGTACGTAGCGTACGCCTTGTTCCACCAGTTTTCGGGCAAGCAGACAGTTGTTGGCAAAGGATTCCTTTCCAGGTTCCACCCCGTACATTTCCTTGATATTGTCCGGTTCACTGTTGATGTTCATTACTTCAGGAACGGCAATCTGCATGCGATAGGCCATTTCATATTGGTTGATACGGGCCAGAATCTCCGGGTCGGCATACTGGGCGTATTCTGCCTTGTTGATTTTGTTGATGGCATCAATAGTGCTCTTTTTTAGGTCGCGCGACATGCCTTTAGGGTCATCAATGTAGAGTACAGGGTCTCCCTTGGACCTGCACTGTACCCCTTGGTATACCGAAGGCAAAAATCCACTTCCCCAAACACTTTTTCCTGCACTGGGTGCTTGCCCACCGGAGGTGAGCACCACAAAGCCGGGTAAATTCTGATTTTCAGACCCTAGTCCGTAGGTGACCCATGATCCAACACTGGGTCTGCCCAAACGAGGGGTTCCCGTATGCATGAACAACTGGGCGGGCCCATGGTTGAACTGGTCCGTGTTCACCGCTTTTAGAAAAGCTACTTCATCCACTACTTTCTTAAAATGGGGCAGATTGTCGGAAACCCAATTCCCACTTTCTCCAACTTGCTCAAATTCGGCTTGGGGGCCAAGAAGTTTTGGAGTGCCTCGGATAAAAGCAAATTTTTTGCCTTGCAAAAGCGATTGCGGACAATCTTGGTTGTGCAATTTGGCCAGTTCAGGCTTATAATCGAACATTTCCAATTGCGAAGGCGACCCTGCCATATGTAGATAGATCACCGATTTTACCTTCGGAGCAAATGGGGGTGGCAAGGTGGCTAAGGGATTCAAGTCTCTTTCTGTCAATTGCAAGCCTTTTTTTAGGGCTGCTGCCTGGTCATTTTTTTGAAAATTACAGGAAGCCAAGAAACCACTCAATGCCAAGCCGCCCATTCCCGTGGCGCATTGTTTCATAAAATGTCGGCGGGTCTGCGACTGCGCTTCACGCATCAGTTTTTCGTGGATCAATCGGTCCAAAGAATCTTTGCTCATGACTTTGTAATAAATTCATCAAGGTTCATAATGGCATTGGCCACAACGGTCAACGCCGCCAATTCGGCATCATCGGTCCCCAAAAAATCATCCATGGCCTTCGCATCCATTTTAAAGGTGGCCAAGGATTCTTCATACAATTCGGACAATGCTTGTTTTTTATCGGGGCTCAATTCCCGGAACACGGCTTTTTCATAGCCCTGGGTAATGGCACTTTCAATATTCTCCGCTTTTTTCATGTCGATGGCCAGTTGGTGGGCCGCTTCAAGATATACGGGGTCGTTCAAGGTCACTAAGGCTTGTAGGGGCGTATTGGTCACTGTTCTTCGGACGGTGCATACCTCGCGACTGCTGGCATCAAAACTCATAAAACTGGGATATGGACTGGTGCGCTTCAAATAGGTGTACAACCCACGTCTGTAACGATCTTCTCCATTGCTTTCCACCCAAGTTTCACTGCTGTATACGGTTTGCCAAACCCCATCGGGTTGCGGGGGCATGACGCTTGGACCATACATTTTTGAGCTCAACAGTCCGGATACTGCCAAGGCTTGGTCCCTGATCTGTTCTGCGGTCAAACGTAGTCGTGGACCACGGGCATAGAGTCTGTTCTCTGGGTCTATCTGATGTAAGGTTGGGTTTCCTTCCGAGCTTTGACGGTAAGTGCCGGACATTACAATATCCTTGATGAGCGACTTCAACTGCCATTCATTTTCATTCATCAACCGAAGTGATAACCAATCCAGCAAAGCTGGATGCGATGGAGGTTCGGATTGTGATCCCATATCTTCAAGCGAAGCCACAAAACCATTTCCGAACAATTGAT
>JAUICT010000138.1 GCA_030429325.1 Bacteroidia bacterium | reverse complement strand
AGTTATTGGCGATTCGGTCAATTTCTCCTGAACTGAGCTCTGGGCTGACATTTTTGATTTTTTTTGCCGGCATTCCTGCGTAAATGCTTCCTTCTTCCACATGGGTCCCTTTGGTCAACACGGCCCCAGCTGCTATAATGGAATTGCTTTCCACTACGCAATCATCCATAATGATACTGCCCATACCCACCAACACATTGTCTTTCAACGTACAACCATGCACTATGGCATTATGTCCAATAGACACGTTGTTTCCAATAGTGGTTGGGGATTTTTGATAGGTGCAATGGATTACGGCGCCATCCTGCACATTTACTTTATTGCCCATTTTGATGAAGTGTACATCACCACGAACCACAGCATTGAACCAAATACTGCACTGGTCGCCCATGGTAACTTCACCTACAATCGTGGCATTTTCGGCAATAAAGCAATCTTCTCCAATTTGAGGGGTTTTTCCCTTGACGGATTTAAATATCATTTTTTCGATGTTAGTGATACAAATTACGTTCTTTTCATGGATAAAAACATCTCGACTGCGCTCGATGTGACATTCCATACTTCACCAACGGGTCTGTCTTTCTCCCATGGGCCAGAAGCTTTGACACGAATTGCACTAATTTTCTTGAATGCCATATGTCATTTCGAACCTTGTCCTGGAGCGTACAGCCAAGGAACAGTGATAAATCTGTTGATTGGGATTTCTCAATCGCTTTACTCATGTCGAAATGACGATTTGCCTGTTTTGGTCATTTAGAACATTGTCGTGAGTATGTGGTGAAGGAATCACGAGATATCTTTTTTAAGCTTTGACACGAATTTTCTTGAATGCCATATGTCATTTCGAACCTTGTCCTGAGCATACAGCGAAGGAGCAGTGAGAAATCTGTTGATTGGGATTTCTCAATCGCTTTACTCATGTCGAAATGACGATTTGTCTGTTTTGGTCATTTAGAACATTGTCGTGAGTATGTGGTGAAGGAATCACGAGATATCTTTTTAAGTTTTGACACGAATTGCACAAATTTTCTCGAATGCTGTATGTCATCGAACCTTGTCCAGGAGCGTACAGCCAAGGAGCAGTGAGAAATCTGTTGATTGGGATTTCTCAATCGTCACGATGGTTATCGGGACTCATCTCGAAATGACGATTTGCCTGTTTTGCTTCTTGCTTAAACTTGGACTACTGCGAACCTTTTACTGAAAATAGGACAAAAGCTCTGCTTTTTTGGATGCGGACACCGAGAGTTCCTTACCGTTGGACAACACCACGCTCCCTCCTTTTCCTTTTTTGTATTTGACCACCTCGGTAACATTGACCAGATAGGATTTGTGTATGCGTGCAAAAGGATAGGCCTGTAGGGCTTCCTCAAAATATTTTAGGGTCTTGCTGACCACAATTTTTTTATGCTCCAAATAGATTTCGGTATAGTTGTCATCGGCCTTGCAGAAATAAATATCCCCCACCTCCAACACTTGAAACCCATCTTGCTGGGGCAAGGTAATCTTCCCTTCCGCTTTCATGGACTTGGCTTGAAGCACCTGCCCCTCCAATGCCATTTCCTTTTCTTTGATGGTTCTCACGTAATTCACAGCCTTAATAAGTTCATCTATATTGATGGGCTTCATTAAATAATAGGCTGCATGTTGATTGAGGGCGTCCATGGCATATTGGTTGTACGCCGTTACAAAAATGGTTTCAAAAGTGCGATCAGGGATTTGGTCCAACAGATCAAAGGCATTGCCAAAGGGCATTTCCACATCCAAGAACACCAAATCTGGTTGATGCTTTTTTATGAGTTCCAATCCTTCTTCAATGTTGGCGGCTTCTCCCAACAAATTGACCCTATCGCAATATTTTGCCAAGTAATTCCGAAGGATTTCCCGGCTGTTGGCCTCGTCTTCAACTATGATTGCCCGTAGTTCCATCAATCTTTTTTAAGCTTTAGGGACACTTTTGTGCCAGTTTGATCTTCGTTTAGGTTGGCTATGGAAACCTCAACCTTATTCTTGTACATATCGTTCAGGATTTGGATACGCTTTTTAATGTTTCCCATTCCTTTGGATTTCTGTTTCTTTTGATTGCTGGTTTTCAGTTCCGCAGATTTTTTGCGCCCAATGCCATTATCCATAATCGTAATTTCCAGCAGGTCGTTGGTGAGCTGTTGAATGCCAATTTTTAAAAATCCTTTTTCTTCCTTGTACCGTAATCCGTGCCAGATGGCATTTTCTATGTAGGGTTGCAACAACATGGGCGGAATCCGGAAAGCTTCAATGTCCACTTTTTCATCGACCTCGATTTCATAATCGAACTTATCCAAGAAACGGGAATGCTCCAATTTCACGTAGAGTTCCAATAGTTCCAATTCCTTGGACAGTGGAATGAAATCCTCCTCCGAATTTTCAAGAACACTACGCATTAACACCGAGAACTCACTTAAAAATCGATTGGCACTGCGTTCATCACTCTTGGCGATATAGTTGTTCACCGAGTTCAGTGCATTGAAAATAAAATGGGGATTCATTTGGGTACGCAGCGATTTTAGGGCCAAAAGATTATTGGCCAATTTCTGCTGTTTATTGCTCCTGTAGTACAAAAAGGCGGTAAAGGCCATCAATAAAATTCCAAAAGCCAAGGAATAAATAATCCATTTTTGCCGCTTACTGGTCTCCTCGTACAGTTGCTGCTCAGTAACGGCAAGACTATATTTACTCTGGCTGAGTTCACGTTCTTGTTCTAAACTGGAAATACGGTTCTGGGTATTTGCTATCTCCCGATTAAACCTAGCGGCCCGTGAAATTTCCTGTTCTTTTCGAATGTACAGACTGTCTACCACCGCGACATAATCTTGATACGACTCCAATGCTCTGGTAAAGTCTCCTTTGTACTTGTAGACTTCCGACAGTTTCCGGGTAGCATCTTTCTGTACCACCAAATCATCATCCTCATCGGCTTCCACAATACTCTTTTCCAGATACGGAATGGCTTCATCCAACTTATCTTGGGCTATGTAGGCGTTGGCTATTTTGTAATTGATGCGTTGGGAGGTAATGGTATCCGAATTTGGTATGGCCACGCCTGAAGTGCCCATTGCTGGTTGTTGGGGCAACTGCCGCAATTCATTCAAGCTTTTCTTTCGTAATTGGATCTCATCATCATACCGACTTTTTTGATTGTAGAAATCAGCCACTTTTTCGCTTTCTTGGATCGATCGCTCCGGGGCCACTTTCTTTGAAAGGTTTAAGGAATTCTGATAAAATCCTTCCGCTTCAATGGTACGATCTTGACTGGCATAGACATCGGCCATTTTGGAGTTTAAGTCGATGACCTTTGGAGATATTTGGTTTTTTTCGGCAATTTGAAGTCCTTCCCTATAAAACTCCTGGGCTTTCTTCAAGTTGGCCAGACCTTTATAAGTATCTCCCAGAGCTTCATAAAGCTCGGCCCGTTGGTAGGGAACCATATTTTTCACATCCAATAATGGGGTGAGGGTAGACTCCGCATTTTCGTATTCACCATTCAAAATATAGGCTTTCCCCAACAATAGTTTGGTCTTGCTGGTCTCCCGGGCAGAAAGGGCATCCTTAAAATTGGCAATGGCCAGATCATATTGTTTGTGGAACATGTAGATTTCCCCAAGAGTGGACAGGGAGGCAGACAATTCCTGTTTATTACCCTGACTACCCAGCGGAGCTATGGACCGGGCAATGAAATCAATGCTTTTTTCGAGATCGGTCCGTTTGTAAAAATTAGCGGAATCCAACAGCCGTTTATGGTCTACACTTGTACCATATATGCCTGAACGGTTTTTGCTTTCTTTCTTTTTGGTCGAAGCTGCTTCATAATCCTCAACCAAGACATCCACATCTTCATTGGAGCGTACCCTATACCGTACCGTTTCAAACTCCGGACTCTCAAAAATCAACATATCCCCTATAGCAGCCTTTATCTTGAACTCCCCCAACCCATTGGTAGTGGTGTGGTTGCCCTTGTCCGTTGTGATCTGGACACCGGAAATAGGTGTATAATTTTCCTTTCCTCTTACGGAACCTTCAATTTCCACCACCGACTGCCCCGTATTGGTTTGCGAGAAACCCATAAAGGACATCATTAGAAAAAGAAAGACTATGTATATGTTCTTGACCATGGAAGTTACATCTGTTCAGTAAACTTACTTCATCCCAGGCGTATTAAAAAATGGGGGTTACTGCAAAAGCCACTTCAAATGGCACTATTTTCCCGTTTTACCAATCCATGCCTTCACTTCACTCATTGCAAACGCCATTTCCCTCATTTACGATTTTTCTTGAAAAATGTTGCTGCTACTTTTAGCCTATCATTTAAAACATTGCATCATGAAACATTTGAAAAATCTATTGGGAATAACATTTAGCCTACTCATAACAGCAACGTCTTACGGGTGCGACCTGAAGGCGAAGGAACCTACAAGCACTGCCTTGACCACCAAATCCATAACCGAAAAACCAATTAAGCAATATGTGAAAATTGCCTTGCTCCTGGACACTAGCAACAGTATGGATGGTCTTATCAACCAAGCCAAGGCACAATTGTGGGACATTGTAAACGAATTTACCCATGCCAAATGCGGGAACGACTCCCGACCTTTATTGAAAATCTCCCTATACGAATATGGTAACGACAATTTATCTTCAAGGGAGGGTTATATCAGGCAGGTTTTGGGCTTTAGTTCCGATTTGGATGAAATCTCGGAAAAACTGTTTTCATTGACCACCAATGGCGGTGAGGAATACTGCGGGCAGGTCATTCAAACTTCCTTGAAACAATTGGATTGGGGCAAAAATGCCGATGACCTAAAAATGATTTTCATTGCCGGAAACGAACCTTTTACCCAAGGAAAATTGAATTATAGGGATGCCGCCACCAATGCCAAGGAGAACGATGTTATTGTAAACACTATTTTCTGCGGCAACTATGAACAGGGTATCTCCACCATGTGGAAAAATGGAGCTACACTTACTGGCGGTGAGTACATGGCCATTGATCACAACAAACAAATCGTGCACATAGACACTCCCTATGACGATATCATCATTAAACTCAACTCCAAACTGAACAATACCTACATTTCATATGGTTCACTGGGAAGACAAAAAAAAGCCATGCAGTCCATGCAGGATAGCAATGCCGCTGAAATGGAAGCTGCGGTTGCGGTAAAACGATCCGTAAGCAAGAGTTCAAGGCTTTACAAAAATTCCAATTGGGATTTGGTCGATGCCGTGGAAGAGGAAGAGGTGGTACTTTCTGAACTGGATGACAATGACCTTCCCGAAGAGCTTCAAGGAAAATCGGAAAGTGAGATCAACATCTACATCAAAGAAAAAAAGGAAGAACGCGAAGCGGTCCAAAAACAGATACAGGAACTCAATGCCAAACGTGAGGCCTATATTGCCCAAAACCAAAAGGAAGAAACCGGCGAACTGGAAAATGCACTTTTGTCCGCCATAAAAACCCAAGCAGCAAAGAAAAATTACAAGTGGGATTAACCAAGTTCCTGAACAATTGTCTCATCGAGCGCAGTCGAGATGCTTTAAAAAGTTCTCGGCTGCGCTCGAACTGATATAAAAGCTTATTAATTATTGGCCGCAGGACAGTAGCAGTCGTAACGTTTTCCTTGATCGCTTTGTCCAAAATCGTATCCCAAGGTAATCTGGTGGAAACCACCATTGTCGAAACGAATGTCCCCAGATTGGTAGGAATAATTGTAAGAAAATAAAAAACGGTTCACATTAACACCGATAATAGGTGTAAACAACTGTAAACGCTGCTCACCAAAGCTGCCGTTGGATTGAAACTGCGCACCGTCAAAACTACGTCTGTATGAAATTCCGCCCCATACCGTTCCAAAACTTACATCCTTGTAGACCTTGGCATTTAAGTCCACGGTCTTCTCTTTCGTAAAATCGGTCATTTGGAACAAAATAGAAGGTTCTATACGGGTATTTCTCCCAAAAACATAACCTACGGAAAGCAAGTATCTTCTCAGATTGTCGAACTCAGCAGCACTGTACAAGTCCCTACCACTCCCCAAAATATTCAAGATAGCCGCATGGGCATAAAATTCAAGAAAATTGTACGATGCCCCTAGGTCCATATTAAAATAGCTTGTGGTGTTCTTTACTCCTGTAATCACAGGATCTGGAAAAACAGACCTAAATTCAGTTTCGTCCAAACTGCTCAATATCACCCCGGCGCTCAATCCAAAAGAAAGCTGATTCAGCGTCCTAAAATCGCCTCCCATCTGCAAATGATGTGCATAAGTGGCC
>JAUICT010000137.1 GCA_030429325.1 Bacteroidia bacterium | reverse complement strand
GGAAATACTACTTTAGAACTTTTATCTGTCAACCCTCCAATAAAAGAAATAAAGGATGCGGGCAAATACAACAGGATATTGTTTAATGCCAAAAATATTGATTCAACTTCAATTGCTATGAAGTCTACCGGAACAAAACATGAACCCCCTTTCGATTTCAAAATTGTTTCCAAAGATTCCCAGATTACAATCGGAAAACAAATCAATCTTGATTCAATGAGCAAACGTTCCAATATACATATCGCTTTTTGGCAATACTTAAATCCTGGATACAATTTTGCCAATAGAACGATTAAAGGAGAAACAAAGCAAGAACTTGATGAAAAACTCAATATCGCCATGGAATCGAACCCACTCGGTATTGTTGGACTTAAAGAAGTTCATTTATCCATTAATCAATCAGCCATAAGAGATTGGACAATGTTATTTGGTGATGATACCGCTAATAAATGGATTCTTGAGGACGGCCCAGTAATTTCCTATACCGTTTCCGATGAGAACATTGGGGTAGATTGGATAACCCTAAAAGTTAAAAACTTGGAAGATGCTAAAAAATTCTTAGCACAAAGAAACATTCTTTCGATTGAAAATCAGAGAATTGCGATAATTCCCTCTAGGGTTTATGGATTAAGAATATATATAGAAGAATAAAACGACATACCAATAATGAGTAAAAATAATCGCTCAATTTTGACATAACCAAAGGTCGTTGCAAATTTACTACGTCTGATTTTCCTGCAGAATACCTTCGCACACAAACCCACAACTTTTTTACAGCAACCGACAAGTGAACCTTCCAAAACCCAGTGCATTAATCTACCTCCTACATTCCCCTCACGGTAATATCCCTTGTTTGGTGTTCTTCCATAAACCTTTTCCTTTTTATGCCCATTCGTCAATCCAAATGGGGCATTGGTCAATTTTGCTGGGAATATAACCGTGAAAAACATAAACTTCACTCATTGGTTGATATAATTCTTTAAAACCAAATCATTCTTTTAACATTTTTTAAGTGTTAAACGTGAATAATGGAAGAGCATGATTTAAAAATAAGAGCTAAGAATGATTTTCTTCAAGGCAAATGCCTACAAGCACTTCATGTTCTAAATCAATATTTAGAACAAAATCCAAATGATGATGATGCGATTTTGTTTAAAGCTAGAATTTTAGCAAATGAAAACATTTGGGGGTATTTGGATAAAGAGATACAACAACTTGAACCGATAGATCTTATTAATAGGGCAATCGAGATTAATCCAAAAAACAGTTTGGCATGGAACCAAATGGGGTTAATCCTGACTACTGAAAAAAAATATGGTGAAGCATTGCGTTGTTACAATATAGCATTGCAATATCAACTTGACAATTATGATATCATATTTAATAAGGGATGTTTGATGCTAGAGATGAATTCTTTTGAAGAAGCAATCTCTCTTTTTCAAAAGTGCCTCCAACAAAATAGTCATGATAGTCAAGTATTGTTTGAAATCGCAAAAGCATACGCTGCACTTCGTAAAAAAGATAAAATGCTGAGGTTTCTAGAACTAACCTTCACTTCTTCCGAAAATGACCATTTGCAAATAATGGTACAAAAAGGGTATCCTTCGTTCAAACATTATGTGAAAGACAAACAGTTTAAAAAAGTTTGTTTTAAAAAGAATAAACCCCCTTAAAAACCAAGATAAACGCCATTAATTAATTGCGACATTTATTCAAATCCTATATCATCATTGAGAATCTATCTCCCCACACTCCCCACACGGTAATAGCCCTTATTGGGGATTTCAATGGTGTACTTTTTACGTGAAGCATTGTTCAAGTGGGGTTCGCGCAACCAAGGGTTGTGTCTTTTTAATATCTTATAATTAATTTCGTAAAGTTCGGCAAAATCAGCCCAGCTGGCCACGGCGGTATCTACCTCAACGGTAAAGGTGGGCACTTTTTCGTACATGTCCTCCTCATCCAATTGGAAACCATACTTATCTCGGTTGGAGATAATCTCCTTAATCGCCAAAATACGGAACACGTATCGACCTGTCTCCTGTCCCAAAAGCAGGTCGTAGTAATCATCTACCTGTTGAATACCCATATATTTTCGAATGCCGCCCGGTCCCGCATTGTATGCCGCTGCTGTCAATGTCCAGCTTCCAAAACGGTCTTTCCATTTTTTAAGGTAATCACAGGCCACTTGGGTCGCTTTTTCCACATGGTACCGCTCATCCACATTATCGTTCACCTCCAAACCATATTCCCTACCGGTAGCCTTCATAATCTGCCAAAAACCAGTGGCCCCAGCTGGGGAAACCACATTTTCCAGACCACTTTCGGCCACGGCCAAGTATTTAAAATCGTCAGGGATGCCATTTTTTTTAAGGATGGGCTCAATAATCCGGGTCTTCCTGCGGAACAGGCTCTCCCGCAAAATTTAAATCCTTTGGAATCTCTATGGCACTGATTTGGTAGGTATCCGCCACATTCTTATCCAATTCTTTTGGTTTATCCGTCTTCACTTCCTTTTTCTCGATGGCATCCACTGAATCGGTCTGAACCGCAAATATGAGCGTGCTCACCACTGCCACCAAACCAATAATCGCCAATATATTTTTTATCTGTTTCATACCAAGATTCTATAAAATTTACAGTAAAGATACTATAAGAACGGCCTTATCCTAAAATAATTGAGGGGAGATTTTCATTGAACCACTTGGCCCGGTGTATGATCATGGTATGGGTGCCGTTCTTTACCGTAATGCAATTTTTAATGTTGGCCATGGGAAAAACCGCATCCTTTTCGCCATGGATGTGCACCAAGTTTTTGGGCGGTTGGGTCTGGTTCCAGTTTACGATATGGTCTATGGACCAGTCGATATACTTTTTGTCCCGCACCGAAAGGTATTTTTTGTAGAGATCCAAACGCTTAGTGGCCGTTTCCCCAAAGGCGTATTTGGCCAAAAGCTCCACATTGTTCACCAATCCCGTGGGCAATAGTTTATGCACCTTGGTGTACTTGGCAAAAATCATCCGCTTGGGCAGTTCCTCCTTGGTCTTTACCGTGGATACCGCAATCACCTTTCGGGTCTGTATATGCTTTGCCATTTCCTGCACCAACATCCCTCCAAAGGAAACCCCTAAGAGCACTGGATTCCCATGAAAAATATTATCACACATCTTTTTTGCATAGGATTCAAAGGACATATTCTTGTCCGGAACAAACCATTCTAGGGTGTGCACTTCAAAAATATCGGAGGAAAGAGATAGACCATCAAAGATGGATGGGTTGGCTGCCATTCCCGGCATGAGGTAGATATGGATTTTATTGTCGGGCATTTCGCACCAAATATCGAGAAGGGTTAGGAAATTAGCAATTTTTTGAGTAATTTTGTACCCCTTTTGCAATTAACCCCTCAAGACAAGACGCATTTTTTAAAGGGAACAACAAATTACCACTTTGGTAATCGTGCCGAGTCAATTTTAAAAACAATACTATATGACTGAAATTGAAATCAATGACAATAGCTTCTTGCGCCAGTTTGAGACCAAAGTCGATGGCCTTTTAGCTAAAATTGAGTACTCTTCACAGGAGCGTAAAGTATTTTTGACCAAGTTGGTAATTCCCGAAGGGATTGCCCAAGAAGGTTTTAAGGAAGCTTTTATCAAAGCTGTGTTGCACCACATCCAGGAAAAGAATTTGAGAGTGGTACCCACAAGCCCTCATATTGCAGGCTTTTTACGGAAAAACAGGCAATATAAGGAGATGCTCCCTGTAGGGATTCGCATCTGACCAAACCAGTATGAAAACATTAAAAACCTCTCAAATGAGAGGTTTTTTTATGCCGATACCGCATTGGAGACAAACTCAAATCGCACAAGACCATCCTCGTCTATCTGGGTAAGCTCCACTTGGTGCAAGGTATTCACCAATTCAGGATTCCAAGGTGCCTTGACTTTTACATAGTTCTCAGTAAACCCGTGGATATATCCGGACTTATTTTCGCCTTCAAACAAAACAGTACGTACGGTACCCAACTGGCTTTCATAGAATGCTCTCCTCTTTTTTACCGATAGCCCCCGGAGCATTTTGCTGCGCTTGCTCCGCACTTTTTGGGGCACCACCTCGTCCATTTCGGCAGCAAGGGTATTGTCTCTTTCCGAATAGGTGAACACGTGCAAATAGGAAATGTCTAATTGGTTCAGAAAATGGTAGGTTTCCAGAAAATGCTCATCCGTCTCCCCTGGAAAACCAACGATCACATCCACCCCGATGCAGGCATGGGGCATTGTCTCCTTAATGCGCTTTACCCGATCTACATAAAGATTGGACAGGTATCTGCGGCGCATCAACTTTAAAATTTCATCGCTTCCACTTTGTAAAGGAATATGGAAATGGGGCACGAACGTATCGCTCTGTGATACAAAATCAATGGTCTCGTTCTTCAATAGATTGGGCTCAATGGAAGATATTCGCAAACGATGGATTCCCTCTACGGTATCCAGGGCTTTCACTAAATCTAAAAAAGTATGTTCGTGCTTTTTGTTGCCGAACTCCCCTTTGCCATAATCCCCAATGTTGACGCCGGTCAAAACGATTTCCTTGATATCTTTTGAAGCAATTTCACGGGCATTTTGCAATACATTTTCCAAGGTATCACTACGTGAGATGCCCCTTGCCAGTGGAATGGTGCAGTAGGTGCATTTGTAGTCACATCCATCCTGCACCTTTAAAAAAGCTCGGGTTCGGTCGCCAATGGCATAACTACCCACATAAAAATCGGCATCTTCTATCTCACAGGAGTGCACCTCACCCCTATCATTTTTGGAAAGATCGTTCAAGTAATCGGTGATCTTGAACTTTTCTGTGGCGCCCAGAACCAAATCAACGCCATCCACAGCGGCCAATTCTTCAGGCTTTAGCTGGGCATAACATCCCACAGCGGCCACAAAGGCATCGGGATTGCTCTTCTGGGCCTGCTTTACAATGGTCTTGAACCGCTTATCCGCATTCTCTGTCACCGAACAGGTATTGATCACATAGATGTCCGCTTCCTCGGAAAAGTCCACACGCTTAAAATCCTCTTTTTCAAAACTTCGTGCAATCGTGGAAGTTTCAGAAAAGTTGAGCTTGCAGCCCAAGGTATAAAAAGCGACTTTTTTGTTCATTACCAAGCCTTTAATTGAGGGGTGCAAAGATAGTGATTTGTTTTTTTCGCTACCTTTAAACGCATCACCAAAGAATCCCATACAATTAACTGGTTATCTAGTGAACATTTTCCTGAAATACTTCATCGCATGGTTCCCCATGTTGATTTTAGCCATTCTGAACGGAACGCTTAGGGAGTTCGGTTTTAAAAAGTATTTTAGCGAACTGACCGCCCATCAATTATCCACAGTCACACTACTTATTCTCTTTACGGCCAGTATGGCCTTTATGGTCAAAATGTTTCCGCCCGAGTCTTCATCTCAAGCGCTTTGGCTTGGTCTTTTTTGGATGGTACTCACCCTTATTTTTGAATTCGGTTTTGGTAGATTACAGGGAAATTCCTGGGAAAAGCTGTTGCAAGATTATTACATCTGGAAAGGTCGTATTTGGGTATTGATTCCCATCGCCTTGGCCATAGGCCCTTATCTTTTTTATCGCTTCTTTAAAAATTGAGTTGATCCAATCCCTTTGTTTTTAATTCTTTATAAGCATCGTTCCATAAAAATCCATACCTTAAAACCCAATACTAAAAATCAACCCGTATGAAATTCCGTTTGCTGTTCTTGGGCCTTGTTGTTCTGGCCACCTATTCCTGTAAAAAAGAAATTTCTCCCGCTTCCTTGACCCATTTTCAAGGCGAGGAAAGTTATACTGTCATTGTTGGTGAAAACAAGGTAGGACATCTCAAAACGCATATTTCGGGAGATACCATTCATATTGATTATGACTACAAGAACAATGGACGCGGACCTACCATGAAAGAAACCATCATACTTAACGATGATGGCTTCCCTGTTCATTGGAACATTACGGGAAACACCACTTTTGGGAATGCCGTTGATGAGGAGTACAATTTGGATGGCCAAAATGCCTCATGGACCGATGCCACGGGTTCGGATAGTGCAACCACAGAGACTCCAAAACTATACGTAAATCAATTTGGAAGTCCGTACGGGGATGCTTTGGCAGCCCGAGCACTGCTCCAGGCTCCGGAGAATACTTTGGAAGTACTCCCGGCAGGTCAACTGACCTTACAGGAAATGGAAACTCTGACTGTTCCCAATCCTTCAGGTGATGGCGAATTGGCCTTGACCTCCTATGCCCTATCCGGCGCAGGGTTAGACCCCTCCTATTTTATTTTGGAT
>JAUICT010000136.1 GCA_030429325.1 Bacteroidia bacterium | reverse complement strand
TTTATAAAGTATTTCCGTAAACATCTGGACTTCACCCCCAATGATTTTAGGGACCAAAATTCCCGATAATCCATCCAATGTCCCAAAAGTATCATCCTTAGGAGTTTTTGTATCATGGTTTAACATTGATTATATCAGACTTTTGCGTAAACAATTAAAACCGAAAGCTTTGAACAAAACAGTATTGATCTCATCATTATTCATAGGCATATGCTTCACCGCCTGTATGGATAAGAATAAATCTCAAGTTCAAAAATCAAAAATGGATACGATGGAAAAATCAAATAAAGAAAAAGTAGTTGGCCTATTAAAGAGCATAGAAACTGGCGAAACCGAACCAGTCAATTATATCAACCCGTCCAATTATACACAGCATAATCTCGGAGTGGAAGACGGTCTTGCAGGCTTTGGGGCTCTGCTACAACAATTGCCTCCTAAATCAGCCAAAGTAAATACGATAAGGGCATTTCAAGATGCCAATTATGTGTTCACACATACGGACTACAATTTTTTTGGGTCCAAAATTGGTTTTGATATTTTCCGGTTTGAGGATGGTAAAATTGTGGAACATTGGGACAATTTGCAGGAAACACCGGCAAAACCCAATCCAAGCGGGCACACCATGGTTGACGGATCTACGGAAATCACCGATAGGGAAAAGACAGAGGAAAACAAGACCCTGGTCAAAAGTTTTGTCAATGATATTTTGGTGAATGGACGAATGGACAAATTGGCCTCTTATTTTAATGGTGATGATTATATACAGCACAACCCGAACATCCCCGATCAATTATCAGGACTTGGAAGCACTTTGGAAGTACTGGCAAAACAAGGTATATTCCTAAAATACGACACCATACATAAAGTACTGGGAGAGGGCAACTTTGTACTTGTGGTGAGTGAGGGCCATTTTGGTGAGGGCCATAATGCCTTCTATGATCTGTTCAGAGTGGAGAACGGAAAAATCGCAGAACATTGGGATGTTATTCAGGCCATACCTCCAAAAAGCGAATGGGCAAATCAAAACGGTAAATTCTAAGCATAAATTGAAGGGAAATGAGAACTAAAATGATATTGAAATCTTTGGCAACGGTACTTTTTTGCGCCTGTTTGCCCATAACAGCAAAGCAAGCAAACGATACCACGGAAATCCATCAATTGTTGGAAGACTACAAAGAGTCCATCAACAGGGCCGATACCACATTGGCCAAAACATTTTGGCTATCCAGACCACAAGTTAGCTTTATCCACCACAAAGGACATGAAAAGGGCTGGGAAGAGGTTAAAAAAGGGATTTATGGCTTGTTCGGCAACCGGTTTTCCAAACGTGACCTAAAAAGCCATAATGAGTCCATTACCATTTATGGGGATATGGCCATATTGGAGTTTTATTGGGTATATGATGCGACATTCTCAGGGCCAGAACCTGACCAAATGCAATCCAAAGGCCGTGAGACACAAGTACTGAAAAAAATAGATGGTATATGGCGAATTGTACATGTCCATTATTCAGGGATGCCCAAAACAGGTGAAAGGGAAGGGTTTTAATATGAAGTTTCATGGTAATGTAGATTGTTGAAAGAAGTACTCCATATCAATGGTCCCAAGAACCATAGTTTCGAACTTCCCAATGGATTGGAAAGTAACCCTACAAAAAAATAATGTCGCAAATGATGCCAATATTTGCGACATTATTTATGAAGCAGCACAATGCTATTTCTTGACGTAACGTAAAATATTATTTACAAATACATCTAACGTCAAGCTTAACTATCCCTCGGAAACTTTTCAATAACAGGATTAATTTACAATCGTTAAGGTTGATGAACCAATATTCTCCAAAAAACTTAGCCCCCGGCATTTCTTTCGACCTCTTTACTCTTAAAACGAACCAAAAGATTATCGATATCCTCACTTATCTTGGACTCCACTACCCTGGCGTAAATTTGTGTAGTGGAAAGTTTGGTATGTCCCAAGAGTTTGGATACCGTTTCAATGGGGACATTATTGGAGAGCATCACCGTAGTTGCAAAAGTATGTCTGGCCACATGGAAGGTCAGGTGTTTATCAATACCACATGCATTGGCAATTTCCTTTAGATAGGCATTTGTCTTTTGGTTCGAACTGATGGGCAAAAGCCCTTCATTCGGCCCACCCAGATCATACTTTTTCAAAATCGCCCATGCCTGAGGAATCAAGGGTACCTTGACTGGTTTGTCCGTCTTCTCACGTTTGGTACTTATCCATTGGTTTCCATCGATTCCCTTGACAATGTTATCATTGGTGAGTTCCTTTACATCCACATAGGACAGCCCGGTATAACAGGCAAACACAAAACAATCCCGTATCTTCTCCAAACGCTCATTCTTCAGCTCGTAGCATTCCAAGTTTTGCAATTCCTCTTCATCCAAGAACGCTCTATCATATTTGTTATACTTCAACTGGAACTGATTGAATGGATTCTTTTCCATCCACTCCAATTTTACGGCAAGGTTCAACATCTTCTTGAATCTTTCCAGATGCTTCATTACACCATTGTTCCCCAGGGAGAGTTTCTTATCCGAGCCTCTGTAATTCCTTAGATAGTGCTCGAATTCCGTGACAAAGGCATAGTTCAATTGCTTGAGATAAACATCGCCAACCTTCCTTTCCTTTGATAAAAACCTGTCAAGGTACCGAGCAGTGGTATAGTAGTTTTTCATGGTACCATATTTTAAGACAACGGACATCCTTTCATTGTGATAGGAGACAAGTTCTCTAAGCGTCTTGTCCTTATCGTCCTCGCCAAGATAATGTGACTTGATAGCCTCTGCGGTAATTACCCGGTTCTCTTGCAAAAGTTCTTTATGGCACACCAACAATGCTCCGTACACGCTGTCCATGTAGGAATTCAGTTCCCTGATTGGTTGGGAACTTCCCTTGACCCGGTTTCTGGTATTGTCCCAATTCTTTGAGGCCACGTTGCGTTTGAGACTGATCTCTGAGCGTTTTCCGTCCACGGTAATACGGACATAAATGGATAATTGATTTGGAACGCTCCTTGATTTTCTGGTAAAGAAGACTACCGCGAAAGTGTTTTTTGCTTTCATGTTAAAATGACTTTGGTTAAACAACAATTGTTCATCGAAAGTCAAATCGTGCCCAAAAGCTCTTTAAAGATAGGTCATTTTAAATAAAAGGTTGTACACCGAATTGCACACCTAATTGCACACCTACTATTTGGTTCCAAATGATATCAAATAAATGCACAAAACGAAAAAAGCACTGAAAATCAATTGATTAACAGTGCTTTTATTTTTATCTATTACTAGATTTGTCGGGGTGGCAGGATTCGAACCTGCGACCTCCTGCTCCCAAAGCAGGCGCGATAACCGGGCTACGCTACACCCCGAAAACAGTCTTAATAACTGAAAAATTCAATACAACAATTACAAACTCCAACAAAAGCTACTTTAGTAGCCCGCTCGGGCGGAGTTTATACCGAGCGAAGTCGAGGTGATACACCCCGAACATAATTTAATTCCAAATACTTAGGAAAAAGCGGAGAGACTGGGACTCGAACCCAGGCGACAGTTACCCGCCGACAGATTAGCAATCTGCTCCGTTACCACTCCGGCACCTCTCCCAATACTTCTTATGAACTTGCACTCTGAAAATGCGGATGCAAATGTACCTTTTCATCTGAAAGAACGCAACTATTTTTCGTTTTTTTTAATTCAGAACTGATTTTATGAACGTTACTCCGGATACTCGACCCGCAGATGGTAGATATTGGTCAGTTTTTGCTTCAATACTTTCTTGACCATCTCTATTTCCTTTAGGGTGATATTGGCATTTAAAAATTGGTTGGCCTGCATCTGCCCCTTCACTATTTTCTCCACAAAGTCATCAATTACCAAAAAAGTTGGGTTCTTCAGACTCTTGGAGGCTGCCTCAACGGCATCTGACATCATTAAAATGGCGGTTTCTTTTGAAAATGGAATTGGACCCGGATACCTAAAGTCATTTTCATCCACCTCAGCCTCCATCTCCTGCTGTTTCTTATAGAAATAGTATACCAATGTGGTGCCATGATGGGTTCGGATAAAATCTATGATTCTATCGGGTAGATTGTTCCTTCTTGCAATTTCAATTCCCTGGATCACATGATCGATTATAATTTTGGCACTCTCCCGAGGAGGCAGGTCATCATGTGGATTTACATTGGTCACCTGATTCTCTGTAAAGAACGTTGGCTTCTCCATCTTGCCAACATCATGATAAAGGGCTCCAACCCTAACCAGCATGGCATTGGCTCCTATCTCATTGGCTGCAGCTTCTGCCAAGTTGGCCACTTGTAACGAATGGTGAAAAGTCCCCGGGGCCTTGTCTGAAAGTTCTTTTAACAGTTTAGAATTAGTGTCTGAAAGCTCCAATAAGGAAACATCAGATATTAGCCCAAACAATTTTTCAAACATATAGATCAGAGGCTGTGCAAAAAGTGTCAATAATCCATTTAACACAAATACCCCGAACAATATCCATTCGATGTTCTCAAGATTTCCTTCGTGAATGGCATGGAATGCGAAATAACCTATGATATAAATCAAGGTAATCTGCCCTACGGATATGAACAAATTAGCCCGTTTATACAGTTCAGATGCCGTTAAAATGGTAACTATACCTGCTATGGTCTGCAAAAAAATATACTCGAAGCTATTGGGTACCACAAAACCAAGAATCAATACGGTGAGTACATGTACAAAGAGTCCCAACCTCGCATCAAAAAAATTCTTGAGTACCAAAGGAAGAATACACAATGGTACTCCATACACATAACTCTCATTGTTCTTTACCATTAACGTAGTGGCAAGGACCATGAGCAATATGTTGAAAAAGATGAAAGTTACTTTATTGTTGTTCTTAAAAATTTCATTTCTGTACCGTTTTAAAAACAGGAACAACATAATAAGCACCAAGGCCACCAATATGGTGTAACCCAAAATGATATAATAATAGTTATTCCCTCTCCACAATTCGGACTCATATTCCTCTTTTAAGGAATTAAGTATCTTAAAATTCTCAGCTTCAACAACCTCTCCCTTGGCTATGATCAATCTGCCTTGGGACACTTCCCCCCTAGTATATGAAATTCTTGACAGTTCTTGTTCCAAAGCACTTTCTGTAAGCGCTTCATCATAAAAAAGGTTGATTCTCAAGTTGGTTTGTATTATACTTTCCAACCCAACCCTGTTTTCAATAGCGTTATTTGATAGTTCTGCGGACACACGCTTTTTTGCACTTTCCAAATCCAAAAAATCACTGGGGGCCATGGGAATTGCCTCATTATTTCTTACCACTATAATGGAGTTGGAACCAGGGTGGTTTTCAAATACCCCGAGCGAGTATATCTTGTCAATGACTTCCATACCTATTTTCAGGGCATCACGCTGTTGCCTTGTGGTGAAAGTATTGGTGGCAAACCATTGCTCCAACCCTTTTTGTACATCATTCTTTACGGTTGTAACAATAGACCCATCAAAAGTGTAGTAATCGGTTTTGCTATTGCGGATGGAAAGCTGTTCCTGGGCAATCTCTTCTTGGCTTTTCTTTATGGAGAAATCAATGGGTGCATATAAATTCTCGTACTGCCAAGGCTTGCCTTTTTGAAACTCATACTTAAACTTGCCTCCTTTTGGGAAAAAGAAGACAATCAACGCTACAGATATCAGATATAGAAAATACTTGTAGGCAAGTGATTGATGTTTATATACATTGTCCAAAGCTTTTCCCATTCCGAATACTGTTATCATCAAAAATAGAAAATATAAATTAAGGAAAACGGTACCATGTCGACTTAAACCTTTGGATTTAATTTTAGTATTTTCGTAACCTAATAATGCACATATGAACAAAGTTGTAATCGTTTCGGCAGCAAGGACACCCATAGGAAGTTTTATGGGAGCTTTATCCACAATACCGGCACCCAAATTAGGCGCTGTAGCCATTAAAGGCGCTTTGGACAAGATTGGCTTGGCCCCGGAAAAGGTCGAAGAAGTTTTGATGGGCAATGTAGTACAAGCTGGAACAGGACAAGCTCCAGCCAGACAAGCAGCCCTTTATGCAGGTATTCCGAACACGGTTCCTTGCACCACTGTAAATAAAGTATGCGCCTCTGGAATGAAAGCTATTATGCAAGGAGCCCAATCCATTGCTTTGGGAGAAAATTCCATTGTTGTGGCCGGTGGCATGGAGAACATGAGCCTTATTCCACATTATGCGTATATGAGAAATGGACTGAAATTTGGCCCAGCCACTATGGTAGATGGCATGCAAAAAGATGGCCTTGTGGATGCTTACGACCAAAATGCTATGGGCGTTTGTGCAGATGC
>JAUICT010000135.1 GCA_030429325.1 Bacteroidia bacterium | reverse complement strand
CCTTGAAGAGCTCAAAAACTCCTTTTTCGACATTGTTTTTTTGGATGAGAACATGCCCGGCATCTCTGGCTTGGAGACCCTCACCGAAATAAAAAAATTTGATGCCTCCATACCTGTGGTAATGATTACCAAAAGTGAGGAGGAGTACATTATGGATGAGGCTATAGGTTCCAAAATAGCAGATTACCTCATAAAACCTGTAAATCCGAATCAAATATTGTTGTCACTTAAAAAGAGTTTGGATAACTCCCGTTTGGTTTCGGAAAAAACCACTGCCAATTACCAACAGGAATTTCGGAAAATTGCCATGGACCTCTCTATGGTGAATTCGTATGAGGAATGGGTTGAACTATACAAAAAACTTATTTATTGGGAGCTTCAATTGGAAGAGATTGAAGATTCTGGCATGTTTGAAATCTTAGAATCACAAAAAACAGAAGCGAATTCACAATTTGGAAAGTTCGTGGACAAAAACTATCGGGATTGGTTCAAAAATGGCGATGGTCCAATAATGTCCCATACCCTCTTTCGGAACAAAATACAACCCGAATTGGAAGGACACAAAACCTTGTTGGTCATCATAGACAACCTACGTTATGATCAGTGGTTGGCCTTTGAGGAAACACTGTCTGTCCACTATAAAAAGAAGCAAGAATCTGCCTATTACAGTATTTTGCCAACCGCCACCCAGTATGCGCGAAATGCCATATTTTCTGGACTCATGCCCTTGGATATGGAGAAAAAGTATCCCGATTGGTGGAAGAACGATACGGATGAAGGAGGCAAAAATCTTTTTGAAGCCCAGTTTTTGGACGCTCAGCTAAAACGACTCGGTCTTAGCCTAAAATGGGAGTATCACAAAATAAACAACCTGAAACAGGGAAAGCAATTGGCACAGAACTTCAGGTCGCAAAAAGACAACGATTTAACGGTGCTGGTCTACAATTTTGTAGATATGCTGTCCCATTCCAAGACTGAAATGGAAGTGGTTAAGGAGTTGGCATCAAACGACAAGGCTTACCGCTCCCTGACACTCAGTTGGTTCAAGAACTCGCCCCTACTGGAAATTATTCAACAGGCACAGAACTTGGGCATGAAATTAATTTTGACCACCGATCATGGCACGATCAATGTCAAACAGCCCTCAAAAGTGATTGGAGACAGGGATACCAGTCTAAATCTTAGATATAAAACTGGCAGAAGCCTTACTTTTGAAGATAAGGATGTATTGGCATCTAAGAATCCTCAGGACATTCACTTGCCCAACATTAATTTAAGCAGCAGTTATATTTTTGCCAAGAACGATTTGTTCTTTGCCTACCCCAACAATTATAACCATTACGTGAGCTATTATAGAAACACCTATCAACATGGTGGGGTATCTTTGGAAGAAATGATCGTACCTTTTGTAGTTTTGGAAGCAAAATAGACTGAATTGAAAATTACCTTCCAATTATCAGAGATCCAAAAGGTGGCACAACAGCTCATTAAGGCCGTTCCCAACAAGACGCTGTGTTTTTACGGACAAATGGGAGCTGGCAAAACCACCTTGATCAAGACCTTGTTGAAAGAATTAGGCGCCAAAGATGCTGGCAGCAGTCCTACTTTTGGTCTTGTAAACGAGTATAGTGACGTCCATGGAAAACTTTTGGCCTATCATTTTGATTTTTATCGATTAAATGATGAGTCCGAAGCTTTGGATATGGGACTGGAAGACTACCTAAGTTCTTCTGCCTGGCTTTTCATGGAATGGCCAGAAAAAATTTCATCCCTCCTACCGGAAGATGCTGTACCTATTTTCCTGCATTTTGTCGATGAAAATACACGTTCAATCGAGTTAAATGTTTGTTAACGGACAATCCGTTTATCTTCAACCAATACATTTATCAAAACATCGATGAATCGTTAAAGTGTATTTTTTTTACGTTAAAATGCCACTTTTATCGATGAAGTGTAGGTAAAGTTGAAATATTTTCCTACATTTGTTTTGTAGATGAATTCATTTATTAACCAAAAACTCTTTTACGATGAACACTAAAAAAGTTTTTTTTGGATTACTAGGTGTTGCCTTTTTAGCTATGACTGTTGCAGTAGCTACAGTTGATTTGGACAAAAGTCAAACCACTAGTATCGAGAAGTCCAAGATTAGAAAGCTGTAATTTTTTTCCGATCTTAACTTAAGTACAAATGGTCCTATTTTACGGTAGGGCCATTTTTTTTGCAATAAAATCAGCTTTTTTATGTTATCATGAGTAATGAGTGACAAAAAAAGTATCCGTAAGAAACTGATCATGGAAGGCGCTTTTGCTTTTCTGATCGCAGTAACCCCCATCTTGTTCTACTGGTACAAATACATGCCGGAAGGTGCTGAAACATGGTCTGTTTTGGGCATCGAGTTTGGCACCAATGGATTTGATGATGTTGGGGAAGCCTTTTATTATTATTTCAACAAAATTGTTCCATTATTACTCTTGGTAGTATGGTTCGTAACGTGCAAAAATTGGTGGTACTATGCCATTCTGATTCCAATCTCCATGTACAGCTTTCAGCTGTTTGCCGTACTTACTTTCGATTCCAATATTGTGGATGAGAATGAGGTCATGTACGTAGTGGCCGTTACCATGGTCGTGACACCCATTGTATATTTTATCAGGGTCAAGTTGGTGGATAAACACGTTCACGGTATTGATTTGGATGCCATGGATGCCGAACTACAAGTTTTGAAGGAAAAGGAAGAGCTGCGAAAAGAAAGAGAGAAACTGGAACAACGCCAGAAGACCCTTTCAAAAAAAATGTAAATTTGTTTGATTGCCACGGCATGATACTCAGATTTACTTTCTATGAACCAACCATCGTCCCCTTTTAGCAAACAACAATTACTGCCCCAGGAAGAAACTCTGGAGGTTCTTAAACAGAAGGGCGAACTGTATATTGGCATCCCAAAGGAAAACCAATATCAAGAAAAACGGGTTTGCCTCACCCCTGATGCAGTAAATGCGCTTGTTGCAAACGGGCATAGGGTCTTAATAGAGTCCGGTGCGGGAAATGGCGCCAACTTTTTGGATATAGATTATACCAATGCCGGTGCGGAAATTACCCGAGATACCAAAAAAGTGTTCTCTTGCCCCATTATTCTTAAGGTAGAGCCTCCTTCACTTTCTGAAATTGATTTTCTGAACCCTCAGACCATTGTAATTTCTGCTTTGCAGATAAAGACACAGCGAAAAGAGTATTTTGAGGCCATGGCCAAGAAAAGACTTACCGCCATTGCCTTCGAATATATAAGAGACGAGGATGGAAATTATCCTGCGGTACGCTCATTAAGCGAGATAGCAGGGATTTCTTCCATTTTAATTGCATCGGAGCTCATGGCAACCACCAACAAAGGAAATGGGCTTATGCTGGGCAACATCAGTGGGGTCCCTCCTGTTGAAGTGGTTATTATAGGTGCCGGTACGGTTGGGGAGTTTGCCGCTAGGTCTGCCTTGGGGTTGGGTGCCAATATTAAGGTATTCGATAATTCGATTACCAAGCTGCGAAAGCTTCAAACCAACCTTAATAGAACCGTATATACTTCTACCATTCAACCAAAAAACCTTATTAAGGCATTAAAGCGTTGCGATGTGGCCATTGGGGCTACCCGTGGCAAAAATCGCTCCCCGGTTGTGGTGTCCAGTTCCATGGTGGAAAACATGAAAAAAGGCGCCGTGGTCATAGATGTGAGTATTGATATGGGCGGTTGTTTTGAGACTTCTGAGGTAACAACACATAATAAACCCACGATTGAAAAATTTGGGGTGATCCATTACGGTGTGCCCAATATACCTTCTCGTTATCCGCGAACCTCTTCCATTTCCATAAGTAATATATTTACACCGTATTTGTTGAAAATTGGCGAAGACGGTGGGTTGGAACATTCCTTGCATTTTGATAAGGGATTGCGAAACGGGCTTTACATGTACCACGGCATCTTGACCAATAAATCTGTTGGGGATTGGTTTGGCCTAAACTATAGTGATATTAATTTTCTGATTTTCTAAGACGGATGGCTTTTTTACGGCGTTTGGGATGGTACTTGGTAGGACTGTCCATTGGGATTGTGTTTTTGGTTTTTTTTCTGAAGAAAAAATCGGGTGAAGAGGGAATAGAATTTTGTTACTTCCCCAATTGCAGGGTATTGAAGGACATGCGGTCCAAGACCCTCATTTTTGATGACAACCTGCCCGAACAATATAAGGACACGTTACTTGTAAAGGCTTTTTTAACGGATGGCGATATAGATTTTGGCAACAGCGACACCAAATCTGAGCCTTGTAAAACTTATGTGATTGGTAGTTCGATTGATGGTGCCGAGTTTACTCTTACCGTAAAAAATTGCCCTAACGAAGCCGTAGTTGAATCCTTGGAGAAAAACCCTTAAACATCCAACTTCCTGCGTTTTCGCTCTTTTTGGATAAGTGCCAGCTCCCTTGAAGTCTGGCCAGCCACGGATGTGTTCTCCTCAGCTCTTCGGATAAGGTAGGGCATTACATCCTTTACGGGCCCATAAGGCACATATTTTACAGCATTGTACCCTTCCTTGGCCAAATTGTATGTAATATGATCGCTCATCCCAAAAAGCTGCCCAAACCAAATACTCTGATCGGAAGAATCAAGGTTTTTCTCTTCCATCAAGTCGATTAGCTTATGGCAACTAGCCTCGTTATGGGTTCCAGCGAATATGGTGATGCGGTCCAAGTGCTGCATGCAATAGGCAATCCCATCATTAAAATTATTGTCCGTTTCCTGTTTGGACTTGCAAATTGGACTCTCATATCCCTTTTCCTGTGCTCGCTCATTTTCTTTTTCCATATAGGCCCCGCGAACCACTTTTGCCCCAATCGTAAAACCTTCCTTTGCCGCCAGACCATATAATTGCTTTAGATAATCCATTCGATCCCACCGGTACATTTGGAAAGTGTTGTAAACAATGGTCTTCTCTTTGTTGTATTTGCGCATCATTTGCAATACCAAATCATCCGCAGCGTCTTGCATCCAGCTTTCCTCAGCATCAATTAAAAGACCCACTTCCAGTTCGTGTGCTTTTTTACAGACTTTTTCAAATCGATCAATGATCCTACCCCATTCCGCAGTTTCCTTTTCCGTTAATTTTTCCCCGGCACTTACCTTTTCATAGAGTTTAAATCGACCAAAACCAGTTGGCTTGAATACGGCAAATGGAATGGCATCCTTCTCCTTTACAAATGAGAGAATCTCCAAAGTCTTTTCCAGGGCAAAATCAAATTGATTGTCCACTTCCTTTCCCTCTGCGGAATAGTCCAAAATGGAGCAAACACCATTGCCATACATTCTATCTATTACCCGAAGACAGTCTTTTTCACTGACTCCACCACAAAAATGATCGAACACCGTGGCCCGGATGAGGCCTTCCACGGGCAAGTGCGCCTTTATGGCAAAATTGGTCACAGCGGCCCCAATCCTCACCAAGGGTTCATTGGCAATCATTTTGAATAAAAAGTAGGCCCTTTCTAGTTGGGAGTCCGATTTTAGCTCAAAAGCTATTGCGGTATTCTCAAAATTTGGTCGCATTTTTGGCAATCTTTTAAAGATCCAAATATAAGTCGCCTTTCAAGAAGATTATCAATAAAAATAATCTTTATTTAGTGGTGTAAATTGAAATATGGAATCCATTAAATCACAATCATACGAAGTGCATTTGGGCCAGCTTGCAGAAGCCGCTCTAAAACAGCATATTGCAAAAATCAACTATTCCAAAGTGTTCGTTTTGGTAGATGAAAACACCAAAGAACATTGTTTGCCTTCCTTTAAGGAAATGTTGAACCACCCCATTGATCACATTTTTGAGATCAAATCGGGAGAAGAACACAAGCATATCTACACGTGTTTGGATTTGTGGAAGCAATTGTCAAATTTCGATGGTGACCGTAAAAGTTTGCTTATTAACTTGGGCGGGGGTGTGATTACGGACATGGGCGGTTTTGTTGCCTCAACCTTTAAAAGGGGAATTGATTTTATAAATATTCCTACTACCCTGCTTTCCATGGTAGATGCTTCCATTGGTGGAAAAACTGGGGTAGATCTCGGAGCATTGAAAAATCAAATCGGGGTTATCAATCAACCACAGATGGTATTGGTGTTTCCTGAGTTTTTAAAAACGTTGGATCCACGACAGGTGACCAGTGGTTATGCAGAAATGTTGAAGCATGGATTGATCATGGATGCCGAATATTGGCAGAACTTGAAAACAAACGGAAATTTCACCGATGCTTCGTGTATACAACGCTCTATAGAGCTTAAAAATGAAGTGGTCTTGGAAGACCCTACAGAGAAAGGACTACGAAAGATTTTGAAT
>JAUICT010000134.1 GCA_030429325.1 Bacteroidia bacterium | reverse complement strand
CATGGCGCATCATTTCTATGTAAAGGTCATCCCCAAATTGCTCTTTCCACCACAAAAGGGCTTCTTCGGCCTGTTTTTCGCCAATGTTCAATATTTTGTTGGGCACCTCACCATAAAGGTTTCCGGTAAGGGCAATAATGTTTTCTTTGTATTGTTCAACAACCTTTTTGTCGATACGGGGCACATAATAGAAGCCATTGGTATAGGCAATGGAAGACATTTTGGCCAGATTTTGATAACCCTCCTTGTTTTTGGCCAATAAGACGATTTGATAGCCGTAGTCTTTTACATTTTTATTGGTGTGGTCTTCGCAAACATAAAATTCGCATCCCACAATCGGGGTGATTTCCTTTTCGGTGGCTGGTTCTCCTTTTTCCTCCAGTTCGGCATTTTTTTCCTTGACCGATTTGTTGTGGTTTATGACTTCTTTCACAAAGTGAAAGGCGCCCATCATGTTGGCATGGTCGGTCAGAGCTACGGCAGGCATACCATTTTGGGCCGTGGCCTTTACCAAATCCTTTATGTTGATGGTGGATTGCAACACCGAAAATTGGGAGTGGTTGTGCAAATGCGCAAAAGGGGCATCCTCAAGCGTCTCAATATTTTCTTGAATCTCTTTTTCTGAGATTTCCTCGGTGTCTTGGGCCCAAAGCGCATCGGCAATCTTCTTGGAAGCTTCCTTAAGATTGATGTGCTTTAGTCCAATGAGCTGGATTTCTTGTGGATTGGCTTCGGTAAAGCGTTCAAAATAATCCGGTTGCACATCCAGTTCTTCCTTGGTGAACTGTTTTTTGCGAACCAGCTCCAAGAAACAACGGGTAGTTGCCTCCACATCTGCGGTTGCGTTGTGTGCTTCGGCAAAAGTTTCCCCAAAAAGAAATTCGTGCAGTTCGGTAAGTGTGGGAAGCTTGAATTTACCACCTCGCCCTCCAGGAATTTTACAGAGTTCTGCCGTATGTTCCGTACACGTATCCAGTACGGGAAGTTCCTCCAAAGAATTTTCAATGCCTTTTCGATGGAATTCACAACCCATGATGTTGACATCGAACCCTACATTTTGACCGACCACAAACTTGGTGCGTTCCAATGCGCTTTTAAAGGCATGCAGGACATTTTCCAGAGACTCCCCTTCTTGTTCCGCCAAAGCTGTGGAAATACCGTGGATTTGTTCAGCTTCGTAGGGTACATTGAATCCTTCCGGACGCACCAAAAAATCTTTTTGTTCCACCAAATTGCCGAGTTCATCGTGCAACTGCCATGCAATCTGCACGCATCTTGGCCAGTTATCGGTATCGGTAATGGGAGCATCCCATCGCTTGGGAAGTCCAGTGGTTTCCGTATCAAAGATTAAGTACATAGATTCAATTGTAGGTCAAAAAAAGCAATGAATAAAAGTACGGAACAAGGCTGTTTTTGAAAAATAGAGTTGTAAAGACTTATTAACTAAAAAAAGCTGGGAACTCCCCAGCTTTTTTGGTGTTTTATATTGAACGTTCTGCTTATGATACTGCAGTTTCAAAAATATCAGCGGTGTCCAAGGTCTTCCGAATGGCGTTTCTATGACGCATTAAAAGACTTTCTGTTGATGGCGGTAATACATACTCTTTGTCCTGTAAAATATCATTGTAGGTGGCAATGGCTTCTTTTTCCCCTCTAAGTACTTCCTCCAGTATAGCTTCCTCAGTATTGGTAGAGAACAAAGCTTTAAAGTCAATCCAAGAGCGGTGCAAGGTTCCTTTGGTGCTTCCACCTTTCTCAGGAGCCTGTCCGAAAGAGATAATTTCAGCTTTCAACTCTTTTCCAAAGTTATATCGTTGGTTGGCGCTGTTTTTAAAAAACTCTTTCAGGGTTGTATTATCTACCTTTTCTGCCGCTTTCTTAAAACCTTTCTCGGCATCATAGGTCCTTTCCAACAGTTCATTTAATTTGTTCGACATTTCTACGGTGTACTTCATGTTTCTACTTCATTTAAATTTATCGGGTTGTTGACGTTCAACAACTTCTGTATATAAGATATAGATTGTATCCAGAATCGCAAATCATGCCAGTGGTTTAAGATAGGTTTAACGGGATTGGCAAAAGGTGTTAAAGCAATTAACTTTTTTGTTTCAAATAATCTTGGAATGAACAAATTAAGTGTATATTTGCACCCGCTTAGAGGATAAGTGATTGATTTCCGATTTCTCGGAAATGATATTTGAAAAACAAAAGAATTAATAATCAGGGTCGGGCACCCTACAAATTAATGTGATATGCCAGTTAAAATTAGACTTCAAAGACACGGTAAAAAAGGTAAGCCATTTTATTGGGTGGTTGCCGCAGATTCCAGAGCAAAAAGAGATGGTAAATTTTTGGAAAAATTGGGTACGTATAACCCCAATACCAATCCTGCCACTATCGATTTGGATATTGATGGATCTGTAAAATGGTTGCAAAACGGTGCGCAGCCTACCGATACGGCCAGAGCCATTCTTTCTTACAAAGGAGTTTTGTTGAAGCACCACTTGTTGGGCGGTGTCCGTAAAGGCGCTTTGACCGAAGAGCAAGTTGAGGAGAAATTCAAAGCTTGGTTGGAAGAAAAAGAAGCTGCTATCCAGGCCAAGAAAGATGGATTGAGCAAAGCTGAGGCGGAAGCTAGGGCAAAAGCGTTGGAAGCTGAAAAAGAAGCCAACGAAAAAAGAATTGCCGCTGCTGCTCCTGAAGAAGAAGTAGCTGAGGAAGCTGCCGAAGAGGCTACAGAAGCTGCTGCAACGGAAGAAGTTCCTGCTGAGGCCGAGGAGGCTCCTGCTGCTGAAGAAGCTGCCAAAGAAGAAGAATAGAAAGAAGACGATGCGCAAGGAAGATTGCTTCTACCTGGGCAAAGTCGTTTCAAAATATAGTTTTAAGGGTGAGGTGTTGGTCAAATTGGACACCGATGAACCCGAAATCTACGAAAACATGGAATCAGTTTTTGTTTCATTGGGAAACAATCTGATTCCATTTTTTATTGACCGTTGCCGATTGCACAAATCCAACCTGCTCCGAATCGATTTTGAGGAGGTCAAGGATGAGGCTACTGCAGATAAGATTATAGGTTCGGAATTGTATCTCCCCTTGGAAATGCTCCCGCCCCTTACCGGAAATAAGTTTTATTTCCATGAAGTCATTGGGTTTGCATTGATGGATGAGGTCCATGGAAATATTGGGGCCATAGTCTCTATAAACGATAGCGCTTCGCAGGAACTGTTTGAAGCTGAAAAGGATGGCAAGGAACTCTTGATTCCCATCACCGATGATATCATAAAGAAAGTAGATCGGGAGAAGAGGGAAATCCATTTAAGAACACCAGAAGGTCTCGTGGAATTGTATTTGGGGTCGTAAGATTTGTGGTTTTCACCTATATTTAGGGCAACCTTTTATTTTACGATATGTTTCGATATTTCTTTGTATTTCTTGTTTTAGGACTGATTTCTTGTGGAGAAAAGAAGGCTCCCGTCAAGGAGGAAGAGCGTTCACCCAATATAGTATTGATTTTTACGGACGATCAAGGCTACCAAGATGTTGGTGTCTTTGGTTCGCCCAATATCAAAACCCCAAATCTGGACCAGATGGCTGCAGATGGGGTCAAAATGACCCACTATTATGCTGCTCAAGCTGTATGTTCCGCTTCCAGAGCTGGAATTTTAACCGGTTGTTATCCCAATCGTATTGGTATCCATAACGCCTTGGGGCCCGACAATACCCATGGCATTAATGAAACCGAGACCACCCTTGCCGAAATGTTGAAGGAGAAGGGATATGCAACGGCCATTTATGGAAAATGGCATTTGGGACACCACAAAAAGTTTTTGCCCACTCGACACGGATTTGATGAGTGGTTCGGAATTCCATATTCCAATGATATGTGGCCCTATCATCCTCAGCAAGGACCTATTTTTAATTTTCCGGATCTCCCACTCTACGAAAACGAGACCGTAATCGATACCTTGGTGGAGCAATCCCAATTGACTACACAGATTACAGAGCGAAGTGTGGATTTCATCAAAAGAAACAAGGATAAGCCCTTCTTTTTATATGTACCACATCCACAACCTCACGTGCCACTGTTCGTTTCGGATAAGTTTAAAGGCAAGTCGGAAAGAGGTTTGTATGGTGATGTGATCATGGAGATTGACTGGTCTGTGGGTCAGATCATACAAGCGCTTAAAGACAATGGGCTTGAAGAGGATACCATGGTCATCTTTACCTCGGACAATGGGCCTTGGCTTTCCTATGGAAACCATGCCGGAAGTGCCCTCCCCCTTCGGGAAGGAAAGGGTACTGCTTGGGAAGGGGGACAACGCGAGCCATTTATTATGAAATACCCCAAAAAGCTGAAGCCGGGAAGAACGGTCGATGTACCCATGATGGCCATAGATATACTGCCTACCATTGCCCATGTCACCGGATCCAAATTGCCGGAGCAAGTGATCGATGGTAAAAACGCATGGCCTATTTTAACGGGAGAGCGCACGCAGCCCGTGCAAGATGCTTACTTTTTCTATTATCGGGTGAACGAAATGTTCGGCGTTCGGTACGGGAAATGGAAGATGTATTTTCCGCATCGTTACCGAACCATGGATGGTCAAGAGCCGGGCAAGGATGGACAGCCAGGAAACTACCGATACGTTGATATGGAGGAAATTGAACTCTATGATGTGGTCAATGATGTCAGTGAGACGAACAATGTGGCCGAAGCCCATCCCGAGATTGTGGCCGAGATAAAGGCACGGGCCAATACAATGAGGCAACGTTTGGGAGACTCCCTCATGGAACTGGAAGGCTCTGAAACCCGGGAACCGGGCAGAGTGGAAGAGTGATTGTCATGAAATAAAAAGGGCGGCCAATGGCTGCCCTTTTTGTGGTTGTTGGTATAGAACTGAAAAGCCAGTTTTATTTTTTCCATTTGCCACCGCCAACGTAGAATCCTAAAGAAATACCAAAGTAGGAGTTCTTTACTTCTACGCCTTCGCCAAGATCAGATTTCCCGATCAAGTTATATGTTGCTGCTACACGAAACTTTCCAGCCTCGAAACCAGTTCTAATTAGACCACCAAACTTGCCATCAACTTCAAGTTCTTCACTTGAGTCAAGTTCATCCAACGTAACGCCAACATTGGCTAAAGAGCTGTATCCTGCTCCAATACCCATGAAAGGTGCAAATGAAGAGCTCCCTGAATTAAAATAATAGTCAAAAGTACCAGAATAGGACATGCTTGCGGCTAAATTGGCTTCCAAGGAAACTCCGTCTGCGGAAATGTTTTTCGCCATGGCGGCAGACTCGAATCGAAATCCAATATTCATGTTATCCGCAATATTGTATTTTGGTTCAAGGGAAACTAAAATACCTCCCCCGCCATCAGGCATGGCGTAACCTAAATCAAGTCCTACACGGAATTTGCCTTGTTCTTGCGCAAATGTCAATTGCGTGGTTGCCATTAAGACAATAACGGCATAAAATACTTTTTTCATAAGTTAAATTTGTATTTGGTAATGATTTTGAAACGAAGTGTTTCTCCGTTTTTCGGAGAGTGAAATAAAATGATTTGCCAAAAAATAAAACTGCAGATCTGATGAATACATGATTTGAATTGATGGATGTATCGTTCTGATTGACATTTGTAATCCCAATACTGGAATGATTAGTTTTATGGCAGTACTTTTGAAAGCACTATAATTTTGTTGAATGAAGCCATTTGTTTTTAAACAATTCACGGTTCACCAAGACCGCTGTGCCATGAAAGTGGGCACGGATGGTGTCTTGTTGGGTGCATGGACTTCCCTGAAACATAAGCCCAATTCCATCTTGGATATTGGTGCAGGTACGGGATTGATTGCCTTGCAGATGGCGCAACGCTCCCCTGCCGAACTTATTGATGCCATTGAGTTGGATGAAGCGGCTTACGAACAATGTGTGGCCAATTTTGAAGCCTCTGCATGGTCAGACCGACTGTTCTGTTATCATGCCGGATTGGATGAATTTGTGGATGAGATTGATGATCGATATGATTTGATCGTTTCCAATCCGCCGTTCTATTCGGAGAATGTGTCCAGTGGGGATGCTTCAAGGGATCAGGCCCGACAAAATAGCTCGTTACCTTTTGATGAACTTATTGAAGGAGCGGCAAAACTTCTTTCCGATACGGGTGTTTTTTCGGTCATCGTTCCTTTTAAGGAAGAAGAAGATTTTGTGTCCTTGGCCAAGACATCTGGATTGTTCATCAAGAGAATTACTAGGGTGAAGGGAAACCCAAAAGCAAATTTCAAGAGGAGTTTGTTGGAATTTGGACGCCCCGAAACCAACACTTTGGTTGATGAGCTCATTATAGAGACCGAACGACACCAATACACCGAGCAGTATACGGAT
>JAUICT010000133.1 GCA_030429325.1 Bacteroidia bacterium | reverse complement strand
GATTGAATCCGCCCTGATTTTAGGACATTCCATGGGAGGAAAAACAGCCATGCAACTCGCTACCTCCCATCCTGAAAAAGTAAAAAAACTCATTGTTGCCGACATTGCCCCAAAATTCTATCCCCCTCACCACCAATATATAGTTGATGTCTTGGCACAATTGGATTTCAACAAAATTTCCAGTAGAAAAGAAGCCGATGAGGAACTTTCAAGACACCTTACCGATTTTGGCATACGGCAATTTCTTTTGAAAAACCTTTTTTGGATAGAAACTGGAAGATTGGGCTTTCGGTTCAATTTTGATGTTCTCAAGAATAGAATGGAAGAAATTGGTGACAACATTGGGCCGACCTCGCTTTTTGATGGGCCAACTCTTTTTGTTCGGGGAGATCGGTCCGAATACATCCAACCCAGCGACTACCCGGAAATCAAAAAACACTTTCCAAAGGCATCCATAGAAACCGTGGATAATGCTGGACATTGGCTACATGCCGAAAACCCAAAACAATTTTTCGAAAAGACACTCCGCTTTATGAATTCCTAAAATTGAGGGTTTTTTATTATGCATGCATAATTTTTTTGGCTATTTTATTGTCTGTATAACAATTTTGACATAGATTTGGTTAAATGCGGCTTAACCCAAAGTTTAACTTAAACTAACTCAAAAAATACCGTTTAGATATGAAAAAGTTATTTGCCTTGCTTCCATTCTTGGGCCTATTCTTGATTTCATGTGAGGATGATACCACTCCTATCGACACAAACCCCGACCCAACCCCGGTTGAGTATACAGCAGGGAGTGCAAACTTCACAAAATATGTTGCCGTAGGAAATTCGCTTACCGCAGGATTCTCGGACAACGCACTTTTTAGGGCCGGTCAGGAAGCATCATTTCCAAATATGTTGGCCACCAATTTCGCATTGGTGGGCGGAGGGTCCTTTGAGATTCCCTATATGGCCGATAACCTTGGTGGGGCTACCATCAATGGGGAAACAGATTTGAACATGGATGGAAGTCCGGATATAGGCAACCGATTGATTTTGGCCTTTACCGCTGATGGTCCTGCCCCTACTCCAGTTTCTGGACAAGGAAGCACTGAAATCACCAACAAACTTTCTGGGTCGTTCAACAACATGGGGGTTCCAGGTTCCAAAAGTTATGAATTGCTCGCTCCCGGATATGGGAGTTTGGCAGCTTTGGCAATAGGTGCCGCCAATCCCTATTTTGTTCGCTTTTCTTCCTCGGAAACCGCCACAGTGATTGGAGATGCCGCAGCGCAAGGCGCTACTTTCTTCTCGCTTTGGACAGGAGCCAATGACATTCTTTTGTACGCTACAGGTGGTGGCGCTGGAGTTGACCAAACTGGAAACCTGGATCCCAGCAGCTATTCAAGAAGTGATATTACAGACCCCAATGTATTTGCAGGCTCTCTTGATGCTATGCTACAAGCCATGACAGCAAACGGAGCAGGTGGTGTTATAGCCAATTTACCCAACGTAACTGACATTCCCTATTTTACCACGGTACCCCATAATCCAGTTCCGTTGGATGAAGCAACTGCCGCACTTTTAAACCAATCTTATGGTGCTTACAACGCAGGTGTTGCAGGAGCTTTGAATTTCCTTGTCAGCCAATCGGCAATCTCCCAAGAGGAAGCTGATGCGGAAATAGCCAAAAGAACCATTACATTTTCCCCCGGTAATACCAATGCCGTAGTTTTATTTGATGAGGATTTAACGGATTTGACTGGCATTAATCCAGCCCTTGTAAGTATGAGACAGGCTACTGAAGAAGACCTCATGGTACTTACTTCCCGAACTTTTATTGGTACACTTGCCGACCCCAACAACCCAACTTCCATTAATGGAGTTGCAGTGCCTTTGGCAGACAAATGGGTGTTAACGCCGGAAGAGCAAGCCTCTGTTGAAACCGCACTTACTGCTTACAACCAAACTATTGAAGCCTTGGCTACGGCCTATGACCTTGCCTTTGTGGATGCCAATAGTTTATTGAATGAGCTGAAAACCACTGGATTTCAGCAAACCGACGGAAGCGTGGTTACAGCCACTTTTGCAACCGGTGGTGGTTTTTCGTTGGATGGGGTACATCCATCCCCAAGAGGATATGCCATACTGGCCAATGCCTTTACCGCAGCAATCAATGCAAAATATGGTTCCAATCTACCTAAAGTTGAACCTTTAAATTTTACTGGATTATACATTGACTAAGAAAAACTTAATTTCATATATTAAAGGCACCGTTTTACGGTGCTTTTTTTTTAACCCTAAAATCATGACCCCATGAAATTGATACTAAGACTTTTATTGAATGCGTTGGCAGTTATCATTCTTTCATACGTACTGCCCGGCATAGGCGTGGATTCCATGGTAACGGCCATTATTGTGGCAGTGGTACTCAGCCTTTTAAATTTTATTGTAAAACCTATCATTGTAGTATTGACACTACCCATTACCATTGTCACCCTCGGTCTTTTTTTGCTGGTCATCAATGCCATCATTATTCTTATCGCAGCGAATTTGATAGATGGTTTTCAAGTCGCCAGTATTTGGTGGGCCATAATCTTCAGCCTGTTGCTTTCGTTTTTGCAATCCATTTTGCATTCCATTCTCAAAGAAGATGTATAGTTTTCGTTTTGTTTGACATTCAAGGCTTTAAAAAGTTGCTGCCAAACAGAAAATGCATTACTTTTGCGTCCCATTTTTGAATAGCAAATAGGTAGGAGATGAACATTACTAAAGAGCAGATTGACAACCTCAATGCAGTTGTGAAGGTAGAAATCAGCAAAGAGGATTACCAAGAGAAAGTTGATAAAATCCTAAAAGACTACAGAAAACAAGCCAATATCCCAGGCTTTAGAAAGGGACAGGTTCCCATGGGCTTGATCAAAAAACAGTACGGCAAGGCCGTTCTTGTTGACGAGGTGAACAAACTGTTGCAAGACAATCTGAACAAATATCTTACTGAGGAAAAGTTGGATGTTTTAGGAAATCCGCTTCCCAAACAACAGGAAAACTTTGATTGGGACAGTGAGAATCTTGATTTTGAATTTGAATTGGGATTGGCACCCAACTTTGATGTACAGCTAAAAACAAAGAAAGCGGTTACCCAATACAAGATCGTTGCCGACAAGAAAATGATCGATGAACAAGTGGAACGTATTCAAAAGCAATACGGAAAACTGGTTTCCAAGACTGAAGTAGGCAAGAATGATGAGGTTACAGGCACCTTTGTGAACGAAGCTGAGGAAATAGAGCACAAAACCACTATAGAGCTTAGCAAGGTAAAAAGCAAGAAAGCTACCGATGCCTTGGTCGGGAAAAAAGTTGGTGAGACAGCCACCGTATCCACAAAAGGACTTTTTAAAGAAGACTATCTTTTGTCCAGTGCATTGGGAATCAGTGCTGACAAAGCAGAAAAATTGAACATCGAGGTCACCTTTACCATTGAGGAAATCAATGAAAGGGAGCCTGCTGCCCTAGATCAAGAATTGTTCGACAAATTGTTCGGTAAAGACAATGTCAAATCCGAAAAAGAACTGAAGAGTCGTATTAAGGAAGATTCCGAAAAGCAGTTTGAACAACAGTCCGATCAAAAGTTATTGAATGATGTCACCGAAAAACTTATAGACGAGACCAAGTTTGAACTTCCTGCTGAATTCTTGAAAAAATGGATTCAGATCAGTGGCGAAAAACCATTGACCGATGATGAAGCCAAAGAAGAGTTTGAAAAATCTGAAAAAGGACTTCGCTATCAACTTATTGAAGGTAAAATCATCCAAGAAAACAACCTTCAAGTACAACTTGATGAGCTGAAGGAGTTTGCCAAAGGTTTCATAAAGTCCCAAATGGCCCAATACGGCCATATGGACCCCAAAGAAGAAGAGTTGGAGAACATTGCCACCAGGGTTTTGGGTAACCAAGACGAGGTAAAAAGACTCTCTGAGCAGTTGATGAGCCAAAAATTATTGGACCTATACAAGGAAAAGGCCAATCTAAAGGTAAAGGAAGTCAGTTATGACGACTTTATCAAGGAAGCCTACAGCTAAACTTGGGCTAAAAGAAAATTAAGTATCTTTACGGTGCCGAAAAGCTGTTTTTTCGGCACCTTTTTTTTAAAAAAAATTCAACACCATCCCATGGATTACGGAAAAGAATTCAAAAAATACGCTACCCAACACCACGGCATAAATAGCATGCATTATGACAACATCATGAGCAGCATGTACCCCGTGAACATGACCCCTAACATTATTGAGGAGAGACAATTGAACGCAATTGCCATGGATGTATTCTCCAGATTGATGATGGATCGTATCATCTTTTTGGGAACGGGAATCAATGATCAAGTAGCCAATATTGTACAGGCACAGTTACTTTTCTTGGAAAGTGCAGATGCCTCCAAAGACATCCAAATATACATTAACTCCCCCGGCGGAAGTGTATATGCGGGATTGGGCATTTATGACACCATGCAGTTCATAAAGCCGGATGTTGCCACTATTTGCACAGGTATTGCGGCTTCCATGGCGGCAGTTCTCCTTTGTGCGGGGCAAAAGGGCAAGAGAAGTGGTCTTACCCATTCCAGGGTCATGATCCACCAACCCCTTTCCGGTGCTCAAGGCCAAGCCAGTGATATAGAAATTGCAGCCAAAGAGGTACTCAAGATAAAGGATGAATTATACCAAATCATATCCAAACACTCCGGTCAATCTTTTGATAAAGTTTACGAAGACAGTGACCGGGATTACTGGATGAAGGCCAAAGAGGCCAAGGAATATGGTATGATCGATGAAATTTTGGTCCGGGAAAAATCTTAGATCAAGAAAAAGAACCGAATAAAAGCAGCTCTAAAACGTAGACCAAATCCATTTTTTTTGCGTTATTAGTGGTTGAAGATATATGTTGATTTGATATTGATATGGCAAAGGAAAACTTGGAATGTTCTTTTTGTGGTAGAAAAAAGCCTGAAACCAATCTTTTGATTGCAGGGCTCGATGCGCACATCTGCGATCGTTGTATTGAACAGGCCCATAGTATTGTTGCGGAAGAATCCAAACAATCCAAAAACCAAGACCTCTCTTCTGAATTGGTCTTAAAAAAGCCCATGGAAATCAGGGATTTCCTGGACACCTTTGTCATTGGCCAAGAGCGAACCAAAAAGGTCATGTCCGTTGCAGTCTACAATCACTACAAACGATTGTTGCAGACCAAGGGCAAAGATAACGAGGTAGAAATTCAAAAGAGCAATATCATCATGGTAGGGCAAACTGGGACAGGAAAGACCCTTATAGCCAAAACCATTGCCCGAATGCTCAATGTTCCTTTAGCCATTGTTGATGCTACGGTGCTTACAGAAGCTGGCTATGTTGGTGAAGATGTGGAAAGCATACTTACCAGGTTGCTACAAGCCGCCGATTACAATTTGGAAAAGGCCGAACGTGGTATTGTTTTTATAGATGAGATAGATAAGATTGCCCGAAAGAGCGATAATCCATCCATAACCCGTGATGTTTCAGGAGAAGGGGTTCAGCAAGGACTGTTGAAATTATTGGAAGGTACAGTGGTCAATGTTCCACCTAAAGGTGGACGGAAACATCCCGACCAAAAATTTATCGAGGTCAATACGGAAAACATCCTGTTTGTTGCAGGTGGAGCCTTTGATGGCATTGAGCGCATCATCACAAAACGTTTGAACATGCAAGCTGTTGGGTACAGCGCATCAAAAGCGGAAGAAAATCTAGACCAAGAAAACATCCTTCAATACATCATCCCAAAAGATTTAAAGGAGTTTGGTCTTATTCCTGAAATCATCGGAAGGTTACCCGTGCTAACCCACATGAACCCTCTTGATGCAAAAACTTTGAGAGCCATCCTAACAGAGCCTAAAAATGCCATCATAAAGCAATATGAAAAGCTATTTGCCATGGATGGCATCACATTCTCCATAACTGAACAGGCTTTGGACTATATTGTACAAAAGGCCGTGGAGTATAAACTGGGTGCCAGAGGACTACGTTCGCTTTGCGAAGCGGTCTTTACCGATGCCATGTTTACTTTACCTAGTAGCGAGGATACCGAATTCAAGGTGACCAAGGCCTATGCCGAGGAAAAACTATCCTACGAGACCATAAAAAAACTGAAAGCAGTTTCTTAAAGCTTTAAACCGCCTTACGAGTTACCTGTTCCAGAAGCCCCATACATACTTGGGTGATGATTTTTTCATCGGAATACAGTTGATGCCCAAAATTTGGAACAACATTCAAATCCGTACCCACTTTACGCGCCCAAGCCAAGGTTGGTTTAAATTCATCGCATTCCCCATATACCAAGTTTAAGGAAGTATCTGGCTTATCGGTTTCCAATCGGACCCGCGTAGCTGAAA
>JAUICT010000132.1 GCA_030429325.1 Bacteroidia bacterium | reverse complement strand
GTCCAATATTTTGTAAATGGGTCTTAATATGCTTAAAACCATCTCCTTGGGAATTTTTCAAAATTGAATTGTCATTGGTAAAAAGCACCAACAAAGCTTTTGCTTTTTCCTTGGCTTGGTTTGCATCAGTGGCCACCAAAGCATCCTTTAAATCAATATAGCCATCCATGAATGGCCCAAAATTCCCTTCAAGACCAATGGTCATGGGCATATCTTTATTTTGATGTCTATGATGGTCCATTTCCTCCCCATGATTATTTCCTTCAGCATGCTCTAAAGACATCATGGATTTTTTTCCATTCAACTGGGCGGCTGCATCAACAGTGAATGTTCCTTCGGCCACTACAATGTCCCCATACTTCAATCCGTCCAAAACTTCATATTCCCCATTGGTCATGCGTCCCAATACTACTTCGACCATTTCAAAAACAGGTTTTCCCTCCATAGGTTGTTTATAGACCACAGAGCGCTTTCCTGTCCAGAGTACCGCAGATTTAGGAATTCGGATAACATCTTCCGGTAATTTTGCCGAAACTGTGGCCTCAATAAAGGTTCCCGGTCTCAACTTTCCGCTTCGATTGTCCAAGACGGCCCTAACTGAGACTGTTCTCCTTTCCTTGTCCATGACAGGTTCAATAAAATCTATTTTTGTATTAATGACCATATTGGGGAGTCCTTTCGGGCGTATTTCCAACTCTTGGCCTACTTCCAACAATTCCAATTGACTTTCGTAACTGTCCAGTACCGCCCAAACCGTTCGCAAATCCGATATTTTAAAAAGAGGGTCGCCTTGGGAATAGTATTTTCCTTCAGATGCCAAAACCTCTGTTACCGTACCTGTTACATCGGCATATAATGGAAAATTCATCATTGGTTTGCCACTTTCCAAAACGGCTTCAATCTGCGCATCGGTCATTTTCCATAGTCCAAGTGTATTCCTGGCCGCGTTGAACAGTTTTTCATGTGTGCCCCTGTAGGAAGCCGATGTGATGAGCTTATCTTGGGCCAAATAAAGCTCTGGAGAATATATGACCCCGATTTCTTGGCCTTTCACTATTTTCTTCCCTACATAATCTGGATACAATTTATCTATTCGCCCATCAAAAAGTGTGGTCTGTATCGCATCGGTTTCCCTGTTTGTTGCAATAAGTCCTGACAAATGTATGGTTGCTTCGTGATGTTCTGGGGAGCCCACCCTAACGGTTTGGATATTGGAAAGAGCCAAAGCGCTTTCAGACATTTTAAATTGATTCATGGACATATCCGCCATCTCATTTTGGACAAAGACCAGATCCATGGCACAAAGCGGACATTTTCCATTTTCCTTACCATCTACTTGTGGATGCATAGAGCACGTCCACACACCACTTTTTTCTGCAACAAGGTTTTCCGTGGTTTTGCCTTGAGTGTCATTCTTGCTGAAAACAAGATAACCCAAAAGTAATCCCAAGGCCGTCAACAATGTGTATGTGCCAATTCTCTTCAACATATTAAAGTTCGGTTTTTGCACTATTTAAAGTTACCTCTTTTTGCCAACAATACAGAACTGGTACGACGAAGAGCGTAATCAACGCCATGAACATACCCCCAAGTGCCGGAATGGCCATGGGAATCATAATATTGGCTCCCTTACCATCTGACGTCAACACAGGCAGTAGAGCCAAAATGGTTGTAGCCGTGGTCATTAAACATGGTTTCACGCGTCTTTTACCAGCCTCTATTACGGCACTTCTAATGGCATCCTTATTGTTCAAGGGCTTATCTTGAAATGATTGGTTTAAATAGGTGGCCATGACAACCCCATCATCTGTAGCTATCCCAAAAAGAGCTATAAAACCTACCCAAACGGCCACGCTCAGATTCACTGTTCCAACATTGAGCAGTTCCCTAATATTTACCGATCCCATCTGAATATCCAAAAACCAATTTTGACCATACAGCCACAACATGATAAATCCTCCTGCAAAAGCCACTGCCACTCCAGAAAAAACCATGAACGATATGGAAACCGACCTAAATTGCAGGTATAGCAAAACAAAAACGAGTAAAAGCACGGCAGGTACTACAAATTGTAATGTTTTTTGAGAATGGATATGGTTTTCATAGGTTCCGCTAAACACGTAGTGCACACCATCTGGAACAACAAGTTCTCCTTTATCCTCCAATTCTTGTAAGGTGGTTTTGGCCTCCTCAACAGCTGTAACTTCGGAGATGTCCCTTTTTTTATCGAAGATGACATAGCTCACCAAAAAACCATCCTCACTTTTTATACTCTGTGGCCCTCTTTGGTACTTTACTTCAACAAACTCCGTAAGTGGAATTGTGGACCCATTGGACAAAGTCATGTAGACCGACGCCAAATCTTCCGGGGTTCCACGCAATTCTCTTGGGTAACGTACCCGTAGCGCATAGCGTTCCCTATCTTCTATACTATTGGAAAGGGTCTTCCCTCCAACTGCTACTTCCAAAGTTTGTTGAACATCTTCTATGGACAGTCCATATCTGGCTATTTTCTGGCGGTCAATATCAAAAAGAATGTAGGGTTTTCCAGTAATCCTATCGGCAAAGACAGACTCTGGGATAATACCATCTACCGTCTTTAATTGTTTTTCCAACTCCAAGGCAAAGGCTTCCACATCCTTTAAGTTTTGTCCTTTGACCTTGATGCCCATTGGCGCCCTCATTCCTGTTTGAAGCATTACCAAACGGGTTTCTATGGGTTGGAGTTTAGGAGCGGAAGTTACCCCTGGTAGTTGGGTTGCTTTGGAAATTTCTTGCCAAATATCATCCACATTTTTAATATGCGGTCTCCAATTTCGGTAATACTCCCCTCCCCTGTCCAGAATTAAATCGCTTTGGGATACATCTTCACCAGAAGCTATAAAATTTCCTTCCTTTGTTTTAAAGAGTCCTTCTTCATTTACCTCAAAACGCAAGGGAGTACCTTCTGGATCTAAAATATATTCGGGCTTATACGAAATTAAGTTTTCATACATGGATAACGGAGCGGGATCCAGCGGTGATTCCACTCGACCAGCTTTACCAACCACATTGCCCACTTCTGGTATTGCGGCTACGGCCATATCCAATTTTTTCAATACTTGTTGATTCTCTGAAACACCGGCATGCGGAAGCGAGGTAGGCATCAGAAGAAAATCGCCTTCTTCCAAGCTAGGCATAAATTCTTTCCCCATATTCAGCATAATGCCCAATCCCAATATCACAAAAAACGATGGGATGGAAACACTGATCCATTTGTTCCGTAACACCCATTGCAACATATCCTCATACTTTGTGATAAATAGCATTAACGGCAACAACACCAAACCAATGAGGAGCAAAACAAACAGGCCATTAAGTATCAGGTTATGTGAGAATCCCAAGGGTCTCCAATACACGGCCAACATGGTTACAATGAATAATAACATCACACCATATGGAATGTACTTTTGGAACTCCTTATCTAAAATATTGTAGTGAACAAGTAGCTTCAACAGTCCGAACAATGCAATGAATGTCACAACAAGGTAAAATCCAGAAACTAGGGATATTGCCCCAAGAACAATCAATAAAATTGATAGGAAGGGAACCTTACTGCGTTCTTTCTTTTTAGACATTATGAGGGCAGCCACAGGGGGTAGGGCAAAAAGAGCCAAGCCAATGGCAGCGCACAACGCAACAGTTTTAGTAAAAGCCAAAGGAATAAACAACTTTCCCTCTGCCCCTGTTAATGTGAAAACAGGTATAAAACTTACTATAGTGGTTAAACCAGCCGTTAGTAGGGCTCCGGAAACTTCATTTGAAGCATTGAGAATCGTTGTTTGTACATTTTGTTCAGGGTTGGCCCTAAGATGTCTGGTAATATTCTCGGCAAGGACAATGCCCATATCCACCAAAGTTCCAATGGCAATGGCAATTCCTGATAATGCCACAACATTAGCCTCAACATTGGCTATTTTCATAGCAATGAAAACACTAAGGACGGCCAAAGGCAATAATCCGGAAACCAAAAATGAGGCTTTTAGACTTCGCAGCATGACAATGACCACCAAAATCGCTATAATGATTTCAAATAGAAGGGCATCGCCCAAGGTGTCCAGGGTTTCATGTATTAAGACGGATCTATCGTAAAAGGGTACAATGGTCAACTGGGATATGGTGCCATCTTCCAATGTCTTTTTGGGCAATCCCTTGCTTATTTTATCAATTTGGGCAGTAAGGTTTTGAGTCACCTGCATGGGGTTTGCCCCATATTGTGCCGTAACCACTCCTCCTACAACTTCGGCCCCTTCTTTGTCTAAAATCCCTCTTCTTTCGGCAGGGCCCAAGGAAACTTTGGCTATGTCCTTGATTAAAACCGGTGTGAAATTTTTTACAGAGACACTTGTGTTTTCAATATCCTCTGTGGAAGTCACATACCCCAATCCCCTGACAAAGTATTCTGTATGGTTGATTTCCAAGGTCTGGGCACCACTACTCTTGTTGCTCTTTTTGACAGCATCTACCACTTGGTTCAATGAGATGCCATATTGCCGCATAGCTTCTGGGTCAACATCGATATGGTATTCCTTTACAAAACCTCCTACGGAAGCTACTTCTGAAACCCCTGAGGTGGAAGCCAACGCATTTTTGATATAAAAGTCCTGTATGCTACGAAGTTCTTGCAAGTTCCATCCCCCAGTGACCTTTCCTTCGGGGCTTCGTCCTTCTAGTGTATACCAATAAATTTGTCCCAAAGCAGTGGCATCTGGTCCTAATTTTGGTTGTACCCCTTCCGGAAGCAACTCTTTGGGCAAAGTGTTCAGTTTTTCTAGGATTCTCGTCCGGGACCAATAAAACTCTACATCGTCCTCAAAAATGATGTAGACACTGGAAAACCCAAACATAGAGGTACTCCGAATGGATTTGACCCCTGGAATCCCCAAAAAACTAGATGTTAAGGGGTAACTGATCTGATCCTCGATATCCTGGGGAGATTGGCCATCCCAACGGGTAAAAACAATTTGTTGGTTTTCGCCAATATTTGGTATGGCATCAACACTGACAGGATTGCTGGGAAAAATATCTGTACCAAACTTAAATGGTGATGTAACCACTCCGAAGAAAATGATCAGTGCGATCCATACGAGAACAATGACCTTGTGTTTAATTAGGAAGTGGATACCCTTGTTCAACATTATATGAGGTTGGGTTTAAATCAAATTTGGGTGAAGTTAATCAACTTATTCCTGTTATTGCTAATCTCCATTAACCATAAAAACCATAAACGTTCGTTTATGGTTTTTATGCATTCCAGATTTGTATTTTACATCTTGATTATTAAAAACTCTGACCTTCTGTTCTTTGAATGCTGCTCTTCGGTACAACGCACCCCATCCTTACAATCGTTCACCAATTGTGTTTCGCCGAAGGCTTCATGTTCAATTCGCTCTTCCGAAATACCTTTGGAAACCACATAGTCCACTGTCCGTTCTGCCCTCCTTTCGGACAGCCATTGGTTATAGGTATGGGTTCCTCTGGAGTCTGTATGCGCCGTAATTCTGATATTCAATCCGGGCTCACTTTCCATAATGGCAACAAGCTCATCCAATAGTTCTTTATCCTTGGTAGTCAGATAAGAGGAATTTAACCTGAAGTATACATTGCCCAAATCGTTGATTTTATTTTGAAGTGCTGCCCTTCTTGCATCCTCTGCCGCTTTTTTAGCTTTTTCGGCGGCGGCGAGTTCAGCAGCTTCTTTCTCTCTCTGTAAACGCTCAGCAAGCAAACGTGCTTCTTCCTCTGCCTTTGCAATGGAATCTTGCACTCGTTGCTGTTCTTTTTCCATTTCTTCCAACAAGGCCAATTTTTCCAGTCCCTTTCTGGAAAGCCCTTTTTCGACCTCAAATCTGTAAGCTACGCCCAAAGCATGCTGTATGTGGTTTGTTGCATTGTCAATGCTCATGGCCCACTTCCCTGTAGTGTTGAAGTCCAATCCCCAGTGATCGGAGAACCAGGTCCTAAAACCTAATGTAGCGTTGTAAGTTCCCCTACCCTGGTTATTTGCATCGGTGTATCCTGCACCAATCCCAATGTAAGGGTCAAAAAAACCAGTTTCTCCCAAAATCATGTTAAGATCATAACTTACCCTAAAATCCAATCCAAAGTAATCTACATCTTCAGGGTTAATGGCCCTATCGATGATTTTTCCTTCCTTGTATTTATTATAGCTTCCAATAGCCTCAAGTCCAAGCCCGTTCTTAAAATAACGGCCTACGCTTATTCTGGACGGGTATGGAACCATGTTCCAAGCATTCTCTATATCAAAAAGCCTACTAAACTCGTGGCCTGAGTCATCCACCATATTGGTTCCCAAAGAAACCAACCAATAGCTCTGTACAATACTGTCTTTCTTGGTCATTTGGATATCCTGTGCAGAGATGGTCAATGC
>JAUICT010000131.1 GCA_030429325.1 Bacteroidia bacterium | reverse complement strand
GGAACAGATCAAAATCCATGAGGTATGCCCTTTAAAGGGGATATCCGCAATAATGGATTCCTTGGTAGTCAGTGCATCCGTATTGGTTCGGATTTCCAAAAGTTCTCCAAGAAACTTTCGGACACTTCCCAACAATCCTTTAAAATCCTTTTTTACATCCTCCCCACTGTCATGTTGTGGTGGTGTAGCCCCTGCAAATTGATTTTCGTCCATAAATTATGCAAACTGATCTCCAAACTTTTTCTTGACTTGTTCCAGTACTTTTTTGATATCCTGTTGTTTCTCTTTGGGATAAATCAACAGTACATCTTCCTTATCCACAATAATATAATCCTCCAATCCATCAACCACAACAATTTTCCCCTTTGGGGAACGAATCATATTTCCTTTGGCATTGTCCAAAAGGGTCTTGGCATTGACCACGGCATTGTCAGCATCATCCTTATCCAATTTATCATAGAGCGCACCCCAGGTACCTAGGTCATTCCAATCAAAAGTGGCCGGCAAAGTATAAATGGATTTGGATTGTTCCAAGATAGCATAATCTATGGATATGTTTTCTGCCTTGGCGTAGTTTTCTTGTATAAAATCCCGCTCTAAATTGGTATTGTAAACAGAAACTCCGTCTGCGAACAGTTTATACTGGTTAGGCTGATATTCCTTAAAGGCATCCACAATGGTTTGCACACTCCACATAAAAATACCGGCGTTCCACAGGAAATTGCCCTGGGCCAAAAATTCCTTGGCCGTTTCATAATCCGGTTTTTCCCTGAATTGGGACACTTTTTTTACTTTTTGGTTACTTCCCTTTTCAAATTCGATATACCCAAAACCAGTGTTCGGAAATGTAGGTTGAATCCCCAAAGTGCAGAGCACTTGCTCCTTTTCACATTTCTGGAAGCAGGTAGTTACATCTTGCTTAAAGGCCTCTTCATCCTCAATCCAATGGTCACTGGGCGCCACGATCATCACGGCATTGGGGTTCATTTTTTGGATTTTCAAGGAAGCATAGAGAATACAAGGAGCGGTATTTCGCATGGCAGGTTCCAAAACCACTTGCTCGGGTTTAACCTTTGGCAACTGCTCCAAAACCAAGTCATTGTAGTGCTCATTGGTCAAGATTAAAATGTTCTCGGTAGGTATAAACCGATTCAAACGATCAAAGGTTTTTTGAATCAACGTCTTTCCCGAGCCCAACATGTCGTGAAACTGTTTAGGGTTTGCTGTTGTGCTTACAGGCCAAAACCGTGACCCCACACCTCCGGCCATTAAAACTGCGTAATAATTCTGGTTCATTTTAATTTATTTCGTGTTGTCATTTCGAATGTATGTGAGAAACCTAAGAAACAATCAAATCGAGATTTCTCAATCGCTTTGCTCATTTCGAAATGACGTTACTTTCTTTTATATAAAAAAACTCAATTTGGAGTTATTGTTCACCTCTCAACTCCGCTCTAGGTGGCAATTATTCTACCAATTCCACTTCAGCATTGGGTTGAAACAAATATAATCTGCCCGTGGCTAATTCCACACACTCGTACCGCTTTACTTTTTTCTTTCCCTTTTTATACAGTTTGCCGTTGTACAGTCTAAAAACACTACCCATGGGCAACTCGTACACATAGCTATGTTTTCGCTCTTCCGCATCAAAAGCCTTAAGGGCAATGGACAAACGGGCATCTGTACTGCTACTGGCCTTTGGGTTTTTAAAGTGATTGGCAATAATGGGCAACAACTGCGATGGAAACACCTCGGGCCTAATAAAAGGGACCATTAAATGCTGAAAGGTACGTTTCCATTCCTCGCCATGGGGTTTTATTCGGCGACCATATGTTTCAAAGGCGACCAAATGCGCTATCTCGTGGACCAGTGTAATCAGAAACCGGTATTTATTGAGCGAGGCATTGACCGTAATCTGGTGGAGTCCATTGGGCATTCTTCGATAATCCCCATGTCGGGTAACCCTGTGGCTAACAATTTTCAAATGCACCCCATGGGTCTTGATCAACTCAAAACAAGGATTTACAGCCCGTTCCGGCAGGTATTTTTGGAGGGTGGTTTCCACTAAAACAAAATTATTGATTTATTGTAACCCTTACTTCTCTCAACATTGATTTTCCTATCGATACATGGATCAAGGCGTGCTATTGCTTACCTGCAACAACTTACCATTGTACATTTTTTGTCCGTTGAGGGAAAAATCTTTGATGTACATAGCCATTTCCAATGCGGTCACGGGTGCTTGATAGCCCGGAAAGGCCTCTTCCAGCATCTCGGTCTGCACGGCCCCCAAGGCCAGTACATTAAAACTTGGGCCTGCTTCCTTAAATTCCTCGGCCCAAAGTTCGGTCAGGGTAATAACCGCCCCCTTACTGGAGCTATAGGCAGATAGTCCAGGAAACTTCACGCTGCCCTGTACCCCACCCATGGAGCTTATGGTGACCACATGGCCTGTTTTGCCCATTTTGGGAAGTGCTTTTTTGGTCATCTCGGCCACACCGAACACATTTACTTTGTAAACGGCTTCAAATTCTTCTGGAGTGATGTCCAAAAAAGGTTTGTTTAACAGACGCCCGGCGTTGTTGATAAGGACGTCAACGGATTCCCACTGTTCCAGAAATTCACCCACTTTATCAAAATCCGAAGGGTTTCCCAAATCAAAAGGGAATGTATGGACATTGGAAAGTTTTAAATCGGTTATGGGCTGGGCATTTCTGGACAATGCCAATACCTGATGCCCTTCTTGGGCAAACAGTTTGACCAATTCAAACCCAATTCCCCTGCTTGTTCCTGTAATAATGATGTTTGCCATAATTATCAACCTTCAATCCCGCGAAGTCGGGAATCCATTACTCATTTTAAATACTGTTCATTTAGTCTGACACAAATAGGCACGAAAAATCCAAACCCCGACTTCCATATCCAATTGCCCATACCACATAACTAAAAATAGATTTCCCACCCTAAAAAGGGATTCGAAATGACATTCTATTCTGCTACTTGTATTTCTTGGGTGGGCGCATTGGCAATCCCCTCCAAAACAGGAATGGATTTGTTGACCAAGCTTGTCATGTGTTCAAAATCCAAGATATCTACTTCATCACCTACTTTGTGATAGTGGTCAAAGTTGGTGAAATCGAAGGTGCAAAATGTATGTGAAGGCACTCCAAACTCTTTATGGAATGGATAATTGTCTGACCGTTGAAAAAGATTATACTCCTTAGCCGTTGGTAAAAACCCAACCAGTTTTTCCTTGGCATAGGTGTTACATACCTCAGCAAGATTGGAGTTATCATATCCAGTGATATACATAAAATAGTCTTTTCCGTTTAGGGGCACCCCGGTCATTTCAAAGTTGAGCATGGCATACAGATTCAAATTTCGTTCCTTTAATTTCTTGGCCAGATGTTCAGACCCCAACAATCCTTTTTCCTCCGCAGTGAAAAGTGCGAAAATCAAGCTTCGCTTATTGCTTTTCTTGGTTCCAAAATATCGGGCCAGTTCCATCACGGAAGCTGTTCCCGATGCATTGTCATTGGCTCCGTTGGCAATCTTGTCCCCATTTTCCGGCGTAATAATCCCAATATGGTCATAGTGGGCACCGATTACAATATATTCGTTCTTCAATGCAGGATCATTGCCTTCCACAATTCCAACAACGTTATAGGCTGGGGCCTCAAAATTGGAAAGGGTGTCACGATAGGATTCAAAATAAGGTGCCACTCCGTAAGACTTAAAATAATCTTCAATATATTTTGCGGCCATTTCAATGCCTTCGCTTCCGGAATCACGTCCTTTTAATTCGTCCGAAGCCAGATAGTTCATAATTGACTTAATCCTATCGACATTGGAAAAGGTATCCGACCCTTTTTTGGACGAAGCAGTCATCGGTTGCGTAGATGTCGCTGCACTTGTTCTTGAAGCAGAAGAAACCAAAGTAGTGGTTTCCTGTACTCGGGTTGAACCACAACTCAATACAAATAGAGATACAAGAGTGTATAGAATGGATTTCATTGTTTTCGTTTTTTGAATTTTCTAAAGATAAAAAAAGCATCCTTAAAAGGATGCTTCTTATATAGGTGTGATTTTAATACACTATGCCAACATAGTCACAGGGTTTTCCAAATAAGCCCTCAAGGTCTGAAGGAATTGGGCCCCAGTAGCTCCGTCCACAGTTCTGTGGTCGCAGGCCAAAGTGATCTTCATGGTGCTTCCCGCTACAATCTCCCCATTCTTCACAACGGGTTTGTCCACAATGGCTCCCACGGATAAGATGGCTGAATTGGGCTGGTTGATGATAGAGGTAAATTCCAATATTCCGAACATTCCCAAGTTGGAAACGGTGAACGTACTTCCTTCCATTTCATCAGGTTTGATTTTTTTGTTTCGAGCCCTACCAGCCAAATCCTTTACCGCAGTCCCAAGTTGGGTCAATGAAAGTTGGTCGGCAAACTTGATAACAGGCACTACAAGACCCTCATCAACGGCTACGGCCACTCCCATATGCACATGATGTTTGTAGATTGTAGTATCACCATTCCATGAGGTATTCACCTGAGGATGTTTTTTCAAGGCCATGGCACAGGCTTTCAACACCATATCGTTGAACGACACTTTGGTGTCGGGTAGATTGTTGATTTGTGCACGTGATGCCTTGGCATTGTCCATATCCACCTCAATGGTAAGGTAGTAATGTGGTGCAGAGAATTTGGACTCACCCAAACGCTTGGCTATTACCTTACGCATGGTTGAATTTTTCACTTCCTCCATACTTTCCTCGCCAACGGGCAAACTTATTGGTGCAACAGGTGCAGATGCCTCAGCTGTTTTTTCAACTGCCGGTGCGGCTGTTTTTGAAGGCTGATAATTTTCCACATCCTTCTTCACGATTCTTCCATTGTCACCAGAACCTTTTACTTGGGCCAGGTCAATTCCTTTGTCCCCTGCTATTTTCTTGGCCAATGGAGAAGCAAAAATGCGCTGTCCGTTTGGTGTGGCACTTACTTGTTCTTTGGCGGGTTCCTCAGCTTGGGGTTTCTCCTCTTGAGTGTCTGCCTTTGGGGCACTGGCAGCAGCACCTCCACCGGATTGTGCTTTCAATACCGCATCGACATCGGTTCCTTCTGGGCCAATAATGGCCAAAAGTGAATCCACTGGAGCTCCTTCCCCTTCCTGGATACCAATATGCAACAAGGTTCCTGAGTAAAAAGACTCAAACTCCATGGTAGCCTTATCGGTCTCGATTTCTGCCAAGATATCACCTTCTTCCACGGTATCACCCACCTTTTTCAACCAACTTGCCACAGTACCTTCCTCCATGGTGTCACTCAATCTGGGCATAGTAATGATTTCAACACCTTCTGGTATGGCCGCTGGCGCAGCTGCGGCTTCAGTAGGTGCGGGAGCTTCAGTTTTTGTTTCTGGCGCTGCTGTTTTTTCCTCTTGCGGAGTACCTCCGCCATTGAGCAAGGCAGAAATATCCTCTCCCTCTTCTCCAATAATGGCCAAAAGTGAATCAACCGGTGCACCGTCTCCTTCTTCAATACCGATATGGAGCAGGGTCCCTTCATGAAAGGATTCAAACTCCATGGTGGCCTTGTCGGTTTCTATTTCGGCCAAAATATCGCCTTCTTCCACTTTGTCCCCTACTTTCTTGAGCCACTTTGCCACAGTACCTTCCTCCATGGTATCACTCAATCTGGGCATGTTGATTACTTCTGCCATCTACTTATAATTTATGTTGTAAAAATGGATAGTCTTCTTGTTCGTAAACTGTATCGTACAATTGTTCTTTTGGTGGAAAATCTGATTCTTCCGCAAATTTCTCACATTCGGAAACCAATTCTTTCACTCTTTTATCGATTGCCTTGATTTCTTCTGCAGTGGCATATCCTTTTTCAAGAATAATATCCTTTACTTGTGTAATCGGGTCAATCTTTTTGTATTCTTCCACTTCCTCCTTGGTTCTATAGTGCTGCGCATCCGACATGGAATGTCCACGATAGCGGTACGTTTTCATTTCCAAGAAAGTTGGACCTCCTCCTGTTCTGGCACGTTCCACCGCTTTGTCCACTTCCTTGGCCACAATAGCTGGATCCATACCGTCTACTGGACCGCAGGGCATTTCATACCCCAATCCCAATTTCCAAATTTCAGTGGAATGTGAGGTTCTGGCGACTGAAGTTCCCATGGCATAGCCATTGTTTTCACAGATGAAAACTACGGGCAACTGCCATAGCATAGCCAAGTTGAACGCTTCGTGCAAGGAACCTTGGCGTACGGCTCCATCACCCATATAACACAAAGTAACAGAGTCTCTTTTGAAATATTTATCACCAAAGGCCAATCCAGCTCCCAAAGGAATCTGTCCTCCTACAATTCCGTGCCCACCATAGAATCGGTGCTCTTTGGAGAAAATGTGCATGGATCCACCCATACCTTTGGAGGTT
>JAUICT010000130.1 GCA_030429325.1 Bacteroidia bacterium | reverse complement strand
CGTTATATGAAAATCATTTTTGGCAAAGACATCAAAAAGAAAATCATGAGCTGTTGGACAGATACATCGATTTAATTAAAAAAACTGAAAACAAGGTCATCCATAAAATGGAAGCTTTATCAGGCTTAAAATGGAAAGGAGTTGTTAGAATTGATTTAACAACCTACGGAAATTGGGCAGGGGCGTATTCCCCAGACTATGACAATATTGTTATTTCCTCAATAGACCCCATGATGAACTCTACCATCTTTATTGAATTTGTATTCCATGAAAGTTCCCATTTGCTTTTTACAAGAAAGTCGCCATTCCGTATGTCTATATTTACAAAATCCAAAGAAATGGAAATAAGGCAACCAAGACTACTATGGCATGCAGCAATGTTTTACTTGAGCGGTTTGGCCACAAAAGAAGTACTGAACGAGCATGGTTTAAATCATGAATTGATCATGAAAAAAAAGAATGTTTTTGAAAGGTACTACAAGCATCAAGAATTTAAATCAATTCTAAAGGACTATTACCATTCGGATACCGAGCTAAGTGAAATGGCAACTCAATTATTGAGACTAAATGAAAATTAAACAATACATTTACTATAAGTTACTGTGGTGTTGTGCCCAACATAACTTATAACACCCATCAAAAACAGCTAGACTTCGACTTCGGCGAAACAACCATACATTTTCTGCACACCGCCACGGCAGCTTTTTAGATACCAACGCAACGAAATCATATAGACGATTTTCATAGCCCCTTAAAGCGACCATCACCAATGAAACTCATCACGCGTTCTTTATTATCAATGCCTGAAAAGCTTGAAATTTTTGAGCTGTGGAACAATGAATATCCAGAAAAATTAGCCTATGAATCGATGGAGGCGTTTGAAAGTTATCTCAAAAGCCTTTCCGGAAAATCCCATATTCTTTTAATTGATTCCAATAAAAAAATAAAGGGTTGGTATTTTGACTTCACCCGGGATGGTGGCAAATGGTTTGTTATAATTTTAGATTCAAAACTCCATGGAAAAGGATTTGGAACTCGAATATTGGAACTTGCCAAACAAAAAGAAAATGAGCTCAATGGTTGGGTAATTGACCATAACAACGATAAAAGGATGAATGGGGAAATTTATAAATCTCCATTGGAGTTTTATCTCAAAAATGGGTTTGTAAAACTACCCAACAAACGATTGGAATTGGACAAAATATCTGCCGTATGCATAAAATGGACAAAACAAGGCTGAGCAATAGAAAAGCACATGGAAAGAATACATCTGTTTGGGTTTGAAGACCAAAAATGGTTTCCTGTATCTTTAAGGAAATGTATAACCAATCTAGTATGAGATGGACTATTCTACAAATTTTGATGCTTTGCCAAGTCAGTATGGCCATTGCCCAAACCTCGCTTGATAAAATCAACCTTGAAAATGGAAAATATTCGGTGGGATTTTGCCACTATACCACCCTAGACAGTACAAGAACATACAGCAGGGCCATGGATTTTACCAACAAAAAGGTGGCCCGACCCATTTCCATAAGCCTGTGGTATCCCGCAGAGCAAATTGCAGACGGCAAGGAACCGTTACAGGTTCTGGATTACCTTGAAATCCTGAAAGAGGAAGAGGAATGGGAGCATTTGCCCAATGAACAGATTTTAAATTGGTTTTATTACCGTAACACCCCTGCCAATCAAAAACACCTTGCAGAAAAAACAACGGCTTACGCTAAAGTAGAACCTGCAAAAGGAAAATTTCCAGTAATTGTCTATGCGCCAAGTTTCCAAGCATCCTCCATAGAGAACTTCGCGCTTTGCGAATATTTGGCAAGTCATGGCTTTGTGGTAATCTCCAGCCTAAGTCGCGGTACAGAGACCCGTTGGTTCAGCAATAACAGCGCCAAGGAAATGGAAACCCAGGCCAGGGATATGGAATTTTTACTGAAGGAAGCAGGGAAGCTCCCCCTAGTAGATTATGACAAAATCGCTCTTATGGGCTTCAGTTTTGGTGGACTGTCCAATACCATTGTGCAAAATAGAAATGATACTATAAAAGCCATTGTAAGTCTGGATGGTACAGAAAGATATCAATACGAACTACTGGAGCAATCCCCTTTTTTTGACGCCGCAAAAATAGATGTGCCCTATATCCATATGGCGCAGAAAGACATTCCCGATATCGTTTTGAAAGAGGACAATATAGATGCTGAACTCAACACAAAGTTCCAATTGTACGACAGTATTACCCAAGCTACCTCATACCGATTGAAGTTCCATGACCTCACGCACAGTCACTTTAGCACATTGGGGATTCTCTTTGCCGATAGGGACAAAAGGCAGGACAAAACCGATTCAGAGATCATGGAATCCTATAAATGGGTTGCGGCCTATACCTTACATTTTCTAAATGCCTCATTGAATAATAATCAAAGTGCATTGCGCTTCATTGAAAATGCCCCATCTGAAAACGGAGTTACCAATAGTTTGATAACCCAAAGCATTAAACGACCAAAAAAAAGAGCCTTCACCTTTCAGGATTTTAACGATCTGGCTTCAAAGCAGAACTATAAAAACCTACCCCAACTATACGACTCCATTGTAAAAAAACATCCCGCATCTAAAATTCAAGAAGGCAATTTGAACCTCCTTGGACTACAACTCGTTTTTAACCCAGATACGTCTTCGCAAGGAATAGAGGTGTTTGAGTTGGCAACAATACTTTTTCCAAATTCCGCTAATCTCTATGACAGTCTGGCAGAGGGCCATTTATTCATGGGCAACACAGAAAAAGCCATTGACAGTTTTAAAAAATCCTTGGCATTGAATCCTCAGAATCAAAACGCTGCCAATAGGCTGGAACAGCTAAAGAAGTAATCGGGCTATTTGATTTACAAGCACTACTCCCCTCTCCCTTTTCTTCAAGATTGATACCCTTATCATCCCAAGATTAGAAAACCCAACTAACAGATGCTTATCTTTACGGCTTGTTATGCCCTAATCCATGAGCGAACAGATCCTAACGGAACACATCAACAGCTATGTCAACTTTTCTGAAGAGGAATTATCGGAAATAGTACGTTTTTTTGAAGTTCGATCCTATCGCAAAAAAGAAAAATTGCTCCATGCAGAAAAACGCTGCGATACGCTATTTTTTGTGGCAAAAGGATGTTTGCAACTTTATTTCATTGATGATTTGGGCAACCCCAAGACCACCCAGTTCGCCATGGAGACATGGTGGTTGACCGATTTTCTGGCTTTTCAATACCAAAGACCCTCCAATTTTTATGTTGAAACTTTGGAGAAATCAACGGTTTTGTCCATCTCATTTTCAAAGTATGAAGAACTGCTGGAAAAATTCCCGAAAATGGAGAAATACTACAGGTCCATTTTTGAGACGGCCTATGGTGCGGCACTCATGCGCATCAAATACATCTATAGTCTTTCCAAGGAGGAAATGTTCTTCAGTTTCCGGCAAAGTTTCCCGGAATTTGTACAGCGCGTCCCACAATATGTACTGGCCAGTTTTCTTGGCTTGACTCCAGAATACCTGAGCGAAATCAAAAAAAAGTGATTTTCTTAAACCAGCTTAATTTTTCTTGTGATTGATTTGACCACCTTTGTATTAGCCAAACGAAAGGAAAAGTCAGAACATGGCAGACACTAAAAAAATTGTTGTGGTAGGCGGAGGTTTTGCAGGTCTGGAACTTGTAAAAAATTTGGGGAATTCCAAATCGTATCATATCACTCTGGTGGATAGCAACAACTACAATTTCTTCCCGCCCTTGATCTACCAAGTATCTACTGGATTCATGGAGCCATCTGCCATAAGCTATCCGTTCCGAAAAATTCTACGCAAGTTAAAGAATGTTAGATTTCGGTTGGGCTCCCTTGAGCGTGTGATGCCCGAAGAAAACAAAATACTGTTGAGCAACGGAGAACTGGAATACGATATTCTGGTGATGGCAACGGGTACGGAAACCAACTTTTTTGGAAACAAGAATATTGAAAAATACAGCCTGCCCATGAAGACCATCAGTGATGCCCTTTCCCTCAGAAATGTCATCCTGACCCGATTGGACCGTGCCACCAGAATCGATGACGTAGAGGAACGAAAAAAGTACCTCACCTTTGTCATTGCAGGTGCAGGACCTACAGGAGTTGAACTCTCCGGCATATTGGCCGAAATGAAGACCACCATCATCATCAAGGATTATCCTGAACTTCTGGAGAAAGACCTAGGGGAAATCCACCTAATTGATGGTCAAGATTCCGTTTTGGCATCCATGTCCAAGAATGCCCAGACCTATACCGCCAAAAAACTATCGGAACTGGGTGTTAGCTTGACGATGAACACACTGGTCAAGGATTTTGACGGGGAAACAGTTGTATTGTCCAACGGCGCAAAGATTCATTCCAAAAACCTGATTTGGGCCGCAGGAGTGTCCGCCAAAACCTTTGAGGGCTTTCAGAAAGACAGTTTTGGGACAGGTAAACGGTTAATAACGAATTCCTTCAATCAAGTGCATTTGTATGAGAACATTTATGCCTTGGGAGACTGCGCTTTGGTTGTTGGGGATAAAAACTATCCAGACGGACATCCACAACTGGCACAACCCGCGCTACAACAAGCAAAAAATTTGGCCGATAATTTAAAACGGCAACGCCAAGATTGGAAACCGTTCCACTATACCGACAAAGGTTCCTTGGCCATCATTGGCCGAAACAAGGCAGTGTTGGACTTCCCTGGACAAAAACAGTCCCTAAAAGGCTTTAGTGCATGGCTTATATGGATCTTTGTACACATTATGGGGCTTGTAAACTTTAAAAACAAAGTGCGCACGCTGTACAACTGGCTCGGATATTACATCTACAAGGACCAATATTTTAGAATGATCATTAAACCCACAGAAAGAAATAACACATAACATGAAACATTTAGGACTACTTGCATCCCTATTCTTTGCCGCAATTCTTTTAAGCTGCAATACCGAGAAATCAAAATCCAACCCTGAGATTAAACAAACTGACTATGTGGAGGTACCCTCGGATACACTCAGCAAACACTTAAAACCGTTCAATCCGGAGTTGCCCACCATAGGACTGTTAATGTTCAATGGCGTGTTGCAGGGAGAGGTCATAGCCACATCGGACGTTTTTGGAAAACCCAACCAAGATATGGAGCAGCTTTTCAATGTAATCACCATAGCGGAAACAATAAGACCCATCACCACTGAGGAAGGCATGCATTTTGTCCCCGATTATACTTTTGAGAACTGCCCTAAACTCACAGCGTTGTTCGTTCCCAGTGGGTATGATATGTATGCCCAGGTTCGCAACAAAAAAATGATTGAATTCATTCAAAAGAAAAATGAGGAGACCCAATACATAGTGAGCAATTGTGCCGGAGCCCAACTTATTGGGGAATCCGGGATTGCGGATGGCCATAAAATCGTTACCTACATAGGCGGAGGAAAGGAATTACAGGAGAATTATCCCAATTTAAAGGTCCAGGATGATAGTGTCGTCACTTTTGTGGAGGATGGAAAGTTCAGTTCCTCCAATGGAAACCTGACCAGCTATATCACCGCATTGAATTTGGTTGAAAAAATGACCAGTCCCGAACACCGGCAATTTGTGGAAGACTATCTATACTTAGACCGGCTTAAAAATTGGGAGGATTAGGTTTCCCTCACTCCTGCCAGTCATTTCGATATGAGGAGGAAAACGACGATTGAGAAATCCCAAATGATAGATTTCTCACATTCCCTTCGGTCGGTTCGAAATGACCTCAAAGCTCCCAACGTCATTTCGACAGAGTCCCGATGGTAATCGGTACGACGAGAAATCCCAATAATGTCTTGACTGCGCTCGACATGACAACCCCATTACAATCCGTGAAAATTTGTGCAATTCGTGTCGAAAAGCCAAAACACAAATAAAAAAACCGCTCCCAAGTCATTTCGATATGAGGCGAGAAACGACGATTGAGAAATCCAAAAAAATAGATTTCTCACGCTCCCTTCGGTCAGTTCGAAATGACCACAAGGCTCCCAACGTCATTTCGACAGAGTCCCGACGAAGATCGGGACGACGAGAAATCCCAATGATGTCTCGACTGCGCTCGACATGACAACCCCATTACAATCCGTGAAAATTGGTGCCATTCGTGTCGGAAAACCAAAACACAAATAAAAAAACCGGTCCCAAGTCATTTCGATATGAGGAGAAAAACGACGATTGAGAAATCCAAAAAAATAGATTTCCCACGCTCCCTAGCTCCCTCGCAAGCTCGGGACAGGGGTTCGAAATGACCTCAAAGCTCCCAACGTCATTTCGACAGAGTCCCGATTACCATCGGGGCGACGAGAAATCCCAATAATGTCTCGACCGCGCTCGACATGACAGGGCCATTACAATTCGTGAGCATTGGTGCAATCCGTGTTGGAAAACCAAAACACAAATA
>JAUICT010000129.1 GCA_030429325.1 Bacteroidia bacterium | reverse complement strand
ATGAGTTTCGCCAATATAATACAGTGGCCTATGAGTCTACCCGTCAAATGGGAAAGTTTAGGAGGTTTGGGGCCAATTTTAATTACTTCAACAGTTTTGATTTTGAAGGGAACCGAAACCGCATGCAGTATCAGTTTGGTGCCGATGGCACTTTTTTGAACAATTGGAGCTTTGATGTGGGTGGGGGACATATCCCAATAAATTATCGTACAGCGCACCTACAGGGCGGTCCACGATTTAAGCTCTCACGGGAGAATTTTGTCTGGTTTATTGCCAGTACAGATTTACGGAAAAAACTGCGGTTCAGTGCCGATTTGCTCTATTCGGAAGCCAAACAAGGCCACTTCACCATCTTTGAATTTACAGGCGGGATTACCTATCAGCCCTCCAATGCGTTGAGCATATCCTTTAGCCCACAATATGCCAGATACCCCCATAAGACCCAATATGTCACGGAGACCCAATTCAATGGGATGCCCAGATACATTACTTCGGAAATAGATAATAAAACTCTGAGCGCGGCCATTCGGGTGAACTACACCATAAATCCCAATCTCACCATTCAATATTATGGGCAGCCTTTTATTGCCAGGGGGCGGTATTCCCATTTCAATTACATCACCAATCCCATAGCGGAAAGCCTTTTTGACCGCTATCAGTTAATTGAGGAAGGGCAGATAACCAAACAGTTGGATACGGGAATGTACATGGTGGATGAAAATCTGGACGGAACCACGGATTACAGTTTCGATGATCCAGATTTTTCCTTGGTGGAGTTTCGTTCCAACTTGGTGGTACGTTGGGAATACATCCCGGGGTCTGAGCTGTTTTTGGTCTGGTCGCAGGGGATATCCAACTTCATGGATCCATCAGAGAGTTTGACCCGCGGATTGGAATCGGGCATTTTTGGACAAAAACCGGAGAACATTTTCTTGATGAAACTCACCTATCGATTGGCTTTATGATCATATCAAACCAGAAAAAAAGAACTGAATGAGAAAGACAATAAACATAATCTGGGCAGTACTGATGCTGTTGAGTTGTGGATTAAAAGTAAAGGCACAGCACACCCAATATGCCATGGGCATTGTGTTTCGGGAAACCCCTTTTGCCGATATCAGAGGAGCTAAGATGGTGGACAGGAAGGATGCGGGCAACAAAAAACATTTTGAATTGGATTATGATGAAAAGGGAAGGTTGGTGGAATGTCGATATGTGCTCAATGGAGAACTGGTTCCGTTTTCGGACCGATTTGTACGAGCGCCTAAAATTAAGGTCAGCTATCAGGAAAATAAAGAAGTACGCACATTTTATAACGAGTTTGGTCACCGAACCTTGGTTTCTGGAGATGTGTATGAAGCAAGGTTTGTCCTGAATGGTAAGGGAGAAAGAACCGGTCTGACCTTTCATAATATTGAAGGGAACATCATTGAAAATGATTTTGGCATTGCCAAATACGTTTGGGAGACTTTACCCAATGGCGATGTTATGGAATGGCGTTACAATACCAAAGATGAGCTTGTCCGAAACCGTCCAGAGTTCCAATATTTTGTAACCCTTTTCTCCTATAATGCACACGGCCTACTGGCCCAAATGACCAATTTTGGAAAAGAAGGCAAGACCCCCACGCCCGATGAGGCAAATGTGATCACTACCAAAGTACGATATAATGCTAATGGGCAGTTTACGGAATGGTCCAATTATGATGGGGATGGTAAATTGACTCGAGGAATGACCAACATTGCCAAAATAACCTATATCCCTTCCCACTTTTTTGCGGAGCAGGAAGCCGCTTTCATTGATGAAAACAATGAGCCACAACTCACCAATTGGGGAGTTCATAAAGTAGTGTATCGTTTTGATGAACACGGCAATGAAGTAGAACGGGCTTTTTTGGATACGGAAGACAGGCCCACCAATTCCAACAATGGTATTGGAATCATCAGAACCACGTATAGTTCTGATGGAAGGTTTTTGGCCGCAAGGTCCTTTTTTGATAAGGATGGAAACCCTATTGGATTGGGTGCGAATAAGATTCACGAATATAAGACCCAATTTGATGCAGAGGGGCGACCTGTCCGCAGCTTTTACCATGATCTGAAAGAAAAGATTGTCAATGGTTCAGGAGGTTATGCCATTGAAAAAAACCATTATGATGAAAAAGGAAGGTTGGTGGAGCGTAGCTATTTGGATGCTGATGAAAACCCGGTCAACAATACCCAAATAGGGGTTCATAGATTTGAATATCAATATAAAAATGGAACCGATTTGGAGGCGGTCAATACGTATTCCGTAAATGGAAAAAAGGCCCAACCCAATTGGAACCCCAACCACTAAAAATTAAAGTCATGAAAATAATCAATGTATGTAGTGTATTGGCCATGGTATTGCTCATGGCATGTGGCCAGACCCAAGAACCGCTTCCCCAAGTTTTGGAGACGTGGAAACAACAAATTGCCGATTCCGAGGCCGCTTTTGCACAAATGGCCAAGGAAGAAGGGATGAACAAAGCCTTTCTGGCCTATGCCGCCGAAGATGCCGTTCTTATGAGGAACAATCAACTCATTGAAGGTAAGGAAAGCATTGCCGATTTTATGCAGAACCAAACCTCAAAAGGACTGGCTTGGAAACCAGAATTTATCGAAGTCTCCAAATCCGGGGACCTAGGCTACACTTTTGGGTACTATACATTTTCCTATGAAGATGCAGAAGGCAATCCTGCCGAGGCCAAAGGCGTGTTCCATACCGTTTGGAAGCGTCAAGAGGATGGCTCATGGAAATTTGTTTGGGATTGATATCGGAAAGAAAACATAACAACAACTCAAAAAACGAACATATGAAAAACAGGATGATGGTGGTTTTAGCCCTAACGGCTACAACCATGGCCTTTGCACAGGGGAAACAACAGCTCCAAGACGATTTTTATACCTATGTGAACCACCAATGGTTGGACAGCACGGAAATTCCAGCGGCCTATGGCTCTTGGGGTAGCTTTCATGAGGTCTATTTTGAAAACCAGGACCGCATCAAGGGGATTTTTAAAGAACTTACAGAGAGCAATACAGCCTACGAAAAAGGTTCAACGGAGCAAATGGTGACCGATTTCTATGCCAGTTGTATGGACACCCTACGATTGGAAAATCTGGGGTTGAAACCCCTTAAAACGTACTTGGACAAAGTGGAACAAATCGCCACCAAAGAGGATTATTTGGCACTGACGGCTCAACTATATGCCAAGGGAATCCAGGCTCCCATAAGTGTATATACATCTTTGGATGGCAAGAACAGTTCGGTTTATGCCCTCTACCTCAGTCAATCTGGCTTGAGTCTGGGCAACAGGGCCTACTACTTGGAAGACAATCCACAGTATCAGGAGTTTCGGGACAAATACCTGGAATTGATGACGGATATCTTCAAAATGCTCCAATTGCACCAAGGCAAGGAACGGGAAGCTGCCCAAAAAATCTTCGAAATGGAAACCCGGATGGCCCAAATCCATAGAAGCCCGGTCCAACTTCGGGATTCGGAAAGGAACTATAACAAAAAGACCATGGCTGAGCTCAATCAACTCACATTCAATTTGGATTGGCCCAAGTATTTTAAGGATTTAGGATTGAACAAGGAAGTGGATTATGTTATCGTGAACCAACCCGAATTTTTGGCCATGTTCGACCGAATGTTGGATGATTTCTCCATAGCCGATTGGAAGACCTATATGCAATGGAAGGTGATTCGGGGAACAACCCCCATGTTGAACAATGCCATCCGAAGTCGAAGCTTTGCTTTTTACCAAACCACGTTGAATGGGGTGGAAGAGGAGTTTCCGCGTTGGCAATTGGCACAGAATTCTACAGACATAAATTTGGGTCAACCTTTGGGCAAGCTCTTTGTTGAAAAATACTTTCCCAAGCGAAACAAGGACAAAATGATCGGGCTCATCGATAATTTAAAGCAAGCGTTCCATCAACGGATAAACCGATATACGTGGATGACCGAAACGACCAAAATCCAGGCCCGCCATAAACTGGATAAAATGGGAGTGAAAGTAGGGTATCCAGATAAATGGTTGGATTATACTGCGGTTGACATCAAGGCCGATGATTACTTTGGCAATGTAATCAGGGTAAGGGAGCATGACTATTTGCGGCAATTGAACCGTTTGAGAGACTCAATTGACCCCAATGCATGGGGCATGACCCCGCCCACGGTCAATGCGTATTTTTCTGCCTATCGGAATGAAATTGTCTTCCCTGCTGGAATTCTCAACCCTCCATTTTTTGATTATGATGCCGATGATGCGACCAATTATGGCTCGGCAGGGGTTATCATTGGGCATGAGATCACCCATGGATTTGATGACAATGGCAGTCTGTACGATGCCGACGGAAACCTGAAGTCCTGGTGGACCCCTGAGGATAGGGAACGGTTTGAGGCAAGGGCCAAAAAGATAGAGGAACAGTTTGATGCCTACGTGGTACTGGATTCCATCCATGTGAACGGCAAGCTTACTCTGGGAGAAAATATTGGCGACTTGGGCGGCTTGGCCATTGCCTTTGAAGCCATGAAGATCAATCAGGCCGAAAAAGGCCCTCAAATTATCAATGGATTAACAGATGAGCAACGATTTTTTATCGCTTATGCCAAAATGTGGCGAGGTAAGTATAGGGACAAGGCCTTGGAAAATTTGGTAAAGACAGACACCCATTCCCCGGGTTTTTATAGGGCCAACGGCGCACTCTCCAATTTCGAGGAATTCATCAAAGCTTTTGATATTCCCAAAGGCAGCAAAATGCGGCGTGAGGAAATCATAACTATTTGGTAGGGTTGTTATTTATGTTCATGGAAAGGGCCCGGTCATTTTGGTTTGGGTCCTTTCCTATTGAAATTGGGCCCTGTATTGGGTGGGAGTGCACCCTTTCAGTTCCTTGAATTTTCTATTGAAATTGGCCAAGTTGCTAAAACCACACTGCTCAGAAACCAAGGAAATGGGAAGTTCGGGTTGGTTGATGATGCGTTTTCCGGCGTTCTCTATCCGTATTTCAATCAAAAACTGAAAGAAGGTTTTGTTGGTACGCTTTTTAAAATACCTACAAAAGGCGTTTTTGCTCATATGGGCTATTTCCGAAACCTCTTGCAGGGTAATTTGCTCGTGGTAGTGTTCCATGACATGATCGAATACCTTGTTCATGCGTTTTCCCTCATCGTCTGAAAAAGCCTTGTTGTACACAAATGAAGAAAGGGGTTGGGTTTCGGATTTCGTTATTTGGTTGATGATTAAAAGTAGGGAAGCAATCCGTTCCACTCTGTTTTGTTGCGGTAACTGTTTGAAAAGGGCAATAATGTTTTCCTTATGGGAAACCACTTTCATCCCGTATGCCGATTGTTGAAAGAAGGGGTGGCTGGCCGCAAGGTCGGGAAGGTCAAAAAAATCTTTTCCAAAGGAACCTTGGTCAAAGAACAATGTGCGCATGACAGATTTATTCGTGGTATTGGTATCACTTCGGAAAACATGGGGGACATAACTCCCAATCACCAAAATGTCGTTGGTCTTATATTCATTGATGGAATCCCCAACAATAAGAGTACCTGCTCCCTTTTCAATATAGCTTATCTGGATTTCGGCATGTTGATGGAGTTGATCATAGAAAACCTTTTCCCGGTCCTCTTGGTACACCAAGGCTTCATCTTTGGGTTTGGGTATTTTAAAGGGTAGTATTTTCATTAGAATGATACAAAAATCATCATAAAATACATATAAAACATATTTATGGGATAATATAGTATTTGAATTGGGTAATTTTCAGACCGAAGATTGGGCTTGTCTCTTCTAATTTTGTGATTAAAACACACCGTTATGTTACAATGGAAAGGCGTAATGCCAGCAGTTACCACAAAGTTTACCACTGATGATCAGTTGGACCTTGCCATGTTTGAAAAAAACATCAAAGCGCAGATGGAGGCAGGTGTCCATGGAATTATCTTGGGAGGTACCCTAGGGGAAGCCAGTACCCTTGAACCGGATGAGAAAGAAACCCTGATCAAAACCTCTTTGGCCATAACGGATGGAAAAATACCTGTGGTCATGAACGTTGCGGAGCAAAGCACCAAGAATGCCATTGCCATGGCACAACAACACTTCGTTGCCCATAATGCTCTACAATAACCCTGTGGATTACAAAATTGAGGTAACTTTGGATATGTTGGAAGATTTGTTGGAATGCAACAATATCCAGGCGATAAAGGAATCAACAAGGGATATTACCAATATCATCCGATTGCAGAACCGTTTTGGGGACCGCGTAAAAGTGTTCACGGGTGTGGATACCTTGGGTCTGGAAAGTCTGGCCATAGGGGCCGATGGCTGGGTGGCCGGTCTGGTCTGTGCCTTTCCAGCTGAAACGGTAGCCATTTATGAATTGGTAAAGGCGGGAAGAATCAACGAGGCCCTTGAAATTTATAGATGGTTCATGCCCTTG